>NZ_JBFODS010000087.1:0-69527 GCF_040908445.1 Aeromonas sp. R10-2
CGGCGTTTTTCAAGATAGTTGTCGCGCAAAGCTGTTTTAAGCAGCCTCTTTTTGCTCCGGCTCGGGTTTCTCGGGCCGCTCCGGATTTAGCATCACGGCACCGATAGGTGTCCAGTCTCGCGTCTTGCCACTCCACCTCGCTGGGTGTTGTGCTCGGGCGGCCTGGTACACAGCATCCCGTTTCGCCAGCAGGGCTTTATCGTCACCCCGATGCCGCTCGTTGGGTGTGACGAAGCGGATACGGCTATGCCGGTGCTCTTCGTTATACCAGGCCATAAAGTCGCGCACCCACTCCCTGGCCGCTTCCAGACTGGCAAAGCCGTCTGATGGCCACTGCGGACAGTACTTCAGCGTCCTGAACAATGACTCCGAGTACGGATTATCGTTGCTGACCCGAGGCCGTCCCCGCGAGGGCGTGACACCCAGGTCATGCATCTTGGTCAGCAGCGTGACTGACTTCATTGGCGCGCCGTTGTCCGAGTGCAAGACCAGCGGCTGCTTCCAGCACTGCTCGCGGATGATGCTCCGTTGCAGCAACGCCGCCGCCCGTTCACCGCACTCTTGCTCATGCACTTCCCAGCCCACCCCTTTGCGGCTGTAGATGTCCTCTATCAGATAGAGGTAGTAATACTGGCCGCGCACGAGTGACGGCAAGTAGGTGATATCCCAGGACCACACTTGATTGGGCCCAGTCGCGGTATGGCTGGTTGGTACCGGCACATGGCGCGGTGGCTGGCTCCGGCCACGCCTGTGCTGCTGGTCAGCCGCCCGCAAGATGCGATAGAAGCTCGACTCACTGGCCAAGTAGCGCCCCTGGTCGGCCAGCCGTGGCACAATTTGACTCGGCGGCAACGAGGCGAACTCCTGGCTATTGCAGACGTCCAGCACGGCCTGCCGCTCCTCTGGGCTCAATGCATGAGCAGGTATGGAACGAACCGCATCCGGTCGCCTATCGGCACTCAGCTCAGGCCCGGCCAACCAGCGCTGGAGCGTGCGCAGACTCAGCCCCAACACCTCGGCCGCAGGATGCTTGCGGGCGCCAGCTTCAAGCGCTTCGCGCCACCATGCAACGTATTGCTGCCGCTCTGGCAACGAGGTCAGTTGTCCTCGTCGACGTTGCTCCAGTAGGCATCGAGCTTTTTTTGCAATATCAGCAGAGCTGCTGCCTCGGCCAGGGCCTTGTCTTTGCGCCGCAGCTCTTGCTCCAGTTGCCGGATACGCTTCTTGTCCGCTTTGGCCTGTGCCTTCTCCGCCTGTTGTAAGGTACGAGCGGATTGCTGGCCCAGAATACAGGCTTGGCGCCATTGCTGGACTTGCTCGGGATAGAGACCCTTACGGCGGCAGTACTCACTGAGTTCAATCTCGGAAAGCGCAGCGGTTTCCAGCACGACGGCGAACTTGGCCTCGGCGGGCCATTCATCGGTCAGTTTGTTGTCCCCGGGCACAGGAGACCCTCCGTCTTTGGCGTGTTTGCGCCAATTATACAGAGTGACCTCGCTGATGTTTTCCTGCCGAGCCAACTCGGCCACCGACATATTGATGGGCGGCAGCAGCTTCTTGAGCAAAGCAGCCTTGCGCTCACTTGAATAACGAGCCATTCGACACTCTTTATCCGCCCCCGGTCTTCACATTTAGATTATTCAGATTAGGCGACAACTATTCTGACACCGGGGGCCATCGGGATCCTGCAGCAAAAATTCGCGCTGCCCGGCCAGCATCTCGCCCACTGGATACCAGACCTCAGTGGGCTGCCGGAAAAGTGCAATCTCGGCGGCCTGCAAGCGGTCGAGTAGCGGCTGGATCTCGGTCAGCTCCATCTGCAGATTGATCCCCCGACCGAACGGTGGCTCTAGCGCCCCGACCTGCCAACCCGCCGGATGTACCTGCTCCAGCATCAGTTGTACCTGTTGCTGCTCAAGATAAGCAAAAGGAGGGGCATCGCGCCGATAGCGGACCGAGAAGCCCAACAAACCGGTATAGAAAACCAGAGATCGAGCCAGATCGGTAACCGACAGCTCCGGTACCATGGGATTCCAATACGGCCCATCCACCGCGACAGTAGGGTTCGTCATGGCTTACAGGCTCTGCATCAGCTCGGCGGCAATCTCGAAAGAACGCAGTCGGGCCTGATGATCGACGATGGGCCCATTGAACATCAGCTCATCGGCACGGGTTTCTGCCAGCAGCGCCTTGAGGCCATGGCGGATCTGCTCCGGATCGCCCACCAGCGAGCGAGCCAGGGTCTGCTCCATCGCCATCAGCTCACGGGGAGACCACTCATCGCCAAGCTGGACGACCGGCGCGGGCAGCGTGCCCGCATCACCGCGATGGAGGCGCAAGAACTGCTGCTGCACGGTAGTGAACTGGAAGCGGGCCTCCCGCTCACTGTCGGCGGCGATCATGTTGATGCAGACCACCGCATGGGGCTTGGGCCAGCGAGCGGAGGGGCGATACTGGCTGCGGTAGATCTCCAGCGCCTGCAGCAACATGGCGGGCGCGAAATGGGAAGCAAAACCGAATGGCAAGCCCATCGCCGCTGCAAGTTGCGCGCTGTAGAGGCTGGAGCCCAGCAGCCAGATGGGCAGATGCAGCCCCTGACCGGGCACCGCCTGCACCGCGCCAATCTCGTCGCCAAAGTAGCTCATCAGCTCACGCACATCGGCTGGGAAATCATCCACCTCACCGCTGCGCATACGTCGTAGCGCCCGCATGGTGCGCTGATCGGTCCCGGGGGCGCGGCCAAGGCCAAGGTCGATGCGGTCGGGATAGAGAGAAGCCAAGGTGCCAAACTGTTCGGCAATCACCAGCGGCGAGTGGTTCGGCAGCATGATGCCACCCGCGCCGATCCGCAGAGTGGTGGTGGCTTCGGCCAGATGGCCGATCAGCACCGAGGTGGCGGCACTGGCAATGCCCGGCATGTTGTGATGTTCGGCCAGCCAGTAGCGCTGGTAACCCCAACCCTCGGCATGGCGGGCAAGATCCCGTGAACAGCGAAACGACTCGGCAGGCACGGAACCTTCGGCAACAGGCACCAGATCGAGCACGGAATAGGGGATGGCAGACATGGTTCACTCCATTGATTTACAGGCCAGTAACAAGTGGGGCAATGTAGCACGGGATACCTGAATGAATCACTATCTCCTGCCACACTCTGCCTGCCAAGCGGCAGCAATCGAACGGAACAAATCTCAGGCAAGTATTGTTTGAACGCTCATCCTGCTGGCCGCGCAAGCCCGGGGGTGGATCATATTTTCTTACATTTGCGGGCTGGCCTGAGCGCCCCGGGCTGGTTATAACGGTGCCCCTATAGCGAAGGGGGAGCAACAGACTCCCCCTCACTCTTTGTCACACCACACTGTTCAGGTTATCTATGTCAAAACATCTCGTTCTGCTGGGCGCACTGACGCTGTCCGGCTGCGCCCTGTTGTCTCCCCCCGCCCCTACCGTCACCCCGGTGCACCTTGCCGATCCCAGCCTGCGCGGCTTCTACATCGAGTGCAGCAGCATGAAAGCCTGCTTCCAGCAGGCCAACCAGACCTGCCCGCAAGGTTACAAGGAGACCGACCGTCGCCAGCAGACGCTCTACAGCACCCAGTATCTGGGGGGAAGCTATGACGACGAGAAGAAGGTCTACAAAGCAGCCAAGCCCTATCGCATCGCCAACACGGTCCACTCGCTGACCATCCAGTGTCCGATCTGAGCATAACGTCACGCTAACCCATACGGCGGCCGGCGCGGGATACCAAGGGTCCGGCCGGCACGCGACCACCCTTTTCTTGTCCCACAGAGCACGCGCCTTTTATGTCACAGAGAATTGTCCTGCTGGGCAGTATATTGCTGTCCGGTTGCGCCCCCGCCACTGTCACTGAGCTCACCTCCGCAGATTCCTCGCTGCAACGATTCGAGATCGAGTGCAGTGCGCCGGATGATTGCCAGCAACAGGCAAGCTTGAGCTGTCCGCAGGGCTATCAGGAAACCGATCGCAGCCAGCACACCTTCACCAAGGTTCAGATGAGCATGGGGGGCACCGACCCGATGAGGGGATTTAGCCCGAGCTTCCCCCAGATCAGCACCTACACCATCCATACCCTGCTGGTGCAGTGTCCCCGCAAGCCGGCACAGCCCCACCCGCAGGGACACTGATGAGCAAGGGCCCGCAGGCCCTTCTCTCTTGTTACCCACACTCAGCCCACGGCGAATGACCCACACCTTGCAAGGCAGGACGTTTTGCGAATAACCCGCGTAATCCATCAAGCCCGGAGAAAAGAGGAAAAGCCATAAAAAAACGGTCAACCGAGGTTGACCGTTTTTCACTGCGCTGCGCCCTTAGAACAGCAGGTGTGCCACCCCGGCAATAACCGGCAAGGTAACCAGAGTGCGCAGCAGGAAGATAACGAACAGCTCCCACAACTTGACCGGGATCTTGCTGCCCAGCAGCAGGGCGCCCACTTCCGACATATAGATCAGCTGGGTTACCGACATGGCGGCAATCACGAAGCGGGTCATGTCGCTCTCGATGGTCGAGGCCAGCACCGCCGGAATGAACATGTCGGCAAAACCGACCATGATGGTCTTGGAAGCCGCTTCCGCCTCCGGCAGTTGCAGCAGCTCCAGCAAGGGGACAAACGGAGCACCAAGCCAGTTGAAGATAGGGGTATGTTCGGCCAGCATCAGGGCACAGGTACCGATCGCCATTACCACCGGCAGCACGCCAAACACCATATCCAGTGCATTCTTCACCCCTTCCCGCGCGACGGCGCCGAGATCAGTCATGCTGTCAGCCTTGGTCAGGGCACGCTCGAAACCATAGCTCATCACGCTGTGTTGGTGCGGCACAGCTTCCTGCTTGCGGCACAGGGGGGTGCCATCGGCATAGATGTCCTTCTTCCAGCAGAGCGGTGGCAGACGCGGCACCACGATGGCCGCAACCACGCCCGCCAGACAGACGGTCAGGTAAAAGGGGACAAACATGTGCTCCAGCTTCACCTGGGAGATCACCACCAGACAGAAGGTGATGGAGACCGCAGAGAAGGTGGTGCCAATCACCGCGGCTTCACGCTGGGTATAGAACTTCCCTTCGTACTGCTTGCTGGTCAGCAGGATACCGACGCTGCCATCGCCGAGCCAGGAGGCAAAGCAGTCCACTGCGGAGCGGCCCGGCAACCGGAAGACAGGACGCATGATGCGGGTCATCATGGTGCCGACAAATTCCAGCAGCCCGAAATCGAGCAGCAACGGCAGCAACAGGCCGGCAAAAATGAAGACCGAAAACAGCACCGGCAGCAGATCGTTGAGCACCAGTCCACCGGTTGCGCCGGAGTAAAGCACCTCTGGCCCCACCTGGAAGAAGGTCAGCAGCACGAAGATACCGCCCAATACCCGCACGCAGGCCCAGAAAGGGGAGACATTGAACAAACTGTTGAGGAAAGGACGACGCACCAGAATCGCTGGCTTGAACAGCCAGGCAATCACCGTCATCAGCATGGTGGTGGTGATCACCGCACTGACCATGGCGACCAGATAATCGGCAAAAACGCGCTGTACCAGCTTGGCCAGCACGGCCACCGGGATGGTGACGTTACCGTCATAGACGACCGGCGTCATGAACAGCAGGATCCCGATAAGTGACGGAACCAGAAACATCAACAAATTACGGCGAGTATTGACCGCAGGTGCTTCGAGACTCTTTTCCAACATGATATGACTGCCCTAATGTTACTTTTCCCTAGCTCGGCCAACCTGCGTATTCATGCATTAACCGGCAAAACGGGCGCAAGAATACTCTAAAAAAATGCACAAACAAGCCCTTAAGGCAGAAATCTGCGCATAAATATTTCCACAGGTAAACCTTCCATTAAAACAATAAGATACAGCGGCGCATATCGATTCAATCGACATCGCCAGATGATTGTTTCGTTATTGTTAATTTTGGTGGGCAGTATAATCGGTTATCAGTAGCAGGCAATAAGTGACATCACAAATATACCTAATGAGTTGCTGCTCGATAGACATAAAAAAACCGGAGCCTGTTCAGGCTCCGGTTTTCAATGAGAGTGACGGGGATCAGTCACGGACGTAGATGACTTCAACGCCATCATCTTCGTCGTCATCCCAATCGTCATCATCAAGCCCTTCATCGAAGGCAAGAGAGGCAGCCAGTGCTTCCGCTTCAGCCTTGGCCAGCTGGTTCTTGTGGTAGTCGTCCCACTTGAACTCCACCTTCTCGATGGCGTCTTTGGCATCTTCCGCCAGCTGACGGGGCATGGTATCCAGCAGATCCAGAATGTCGTAGCAGACCTTCTTGGTGCCTTCCTTGCTGATGGCAGTGATGGCATAGACCGGACCTTCGTGGTTCAGGGCCGCCTTGACGCGATCCATCACCTCCTGGGCTTCCTCTTCCAGGATCAGATCCATCTTGTTAAACACCAACCAGCGCGGCTTGCCAGCCAGTTCCGGGCTGTACTTCTCCAACTCCTTGACGATGGTCACGGCATTTTCAGCAGGATCGGAGCCATCAACCGGGCAGATATCCACCAGGTGGATCAGCACGCGGCAGCGCTCTAGGTGTTTCAGGAAGCGGATTCCCAAGCCTGCACCTTCGGCAGCGCCTTCGATCAGACCCGGGATATCGGCGATCACGAAGGAGCGGGAGTTCTCACCACGCACCACACCCAGGTTCGGTACCAGGGTAGTGAAGGGGTAATCAGCTACTTTCGGGCGAGCCGCAGAAACGGCGCGAATAAAGGTAGACTTGCCTGCGTTGGGCAGACCCAGCATGCCGACATCGGCCAGCAGCAGCAGCTCCAGCTTCAGGGTACGCACTTCACCCGGAGTACCATTACTCTTCTGGCGGGGAGCACGGTTGACGGAGCTCTTGAAGCGGGTGTTGCCCAGACCGTGGAAACCACCTTTGGCAACCAGCAGCTTCTGCTCGTGGTGGGTCAGATCCCCCAGCAGTTCACCGGTATCCTCATCGGTCGCCCGGGTACCGACCGGCACACGCAGGATCTTGTCCTTGCCGCGGCGACCGGTACAGTTGGCGCTCTGGCCATTCTCACCGCGCTCGGCAGCATGGAAACGCTCGAAACGGTAGTCGATCAGGGTATTGAGGTTTTCGTCGGCGATCAGATATACGTCGCCACCGTCACCGCCGTCACCGCCGTCCGGACCACCGTTGGGAATATATTTTTCACGGCGAAAGCTTACACAACCGTTACCACCGTCACCGGCATCGACTCGAATCTGGACTTCATCAACAAACTTCATAGGTAACCGTCACCTTAATTCGAAAAACCGATACGCAATTATAGTGGTACAGACCCCTGCGGGCGATACGCATCTTGCCAATCATGCCCGTCAGAGCCAAAGTCAGCTGCGTTCCGTTTTTTCGTCAACGACATCAGAAAGACGTCAGAAAAACAAAAGCCCCGCCTGTTGGCGGGGCTTCGGATCCTTGCGGTCCGTAATTACTCAGCAACGATGCTAACGTACTTACGATTCAGCGGACCTTTAACTTCGAACAGGATTTTACCAGTCGCGGTAGCGAACAGGGTGTGATCCTTGCCCAGACCAACGTTGGTGCCAGCGTGGAACTTGGTACCACGTTGACGAACGATGATGCTGCCAGCCAGAACTGTTTCGCCGCCGAAACGCTTCACGCCCAGGCGTTTAGCTTCAGAATCGCGACCGTTACGGGATGAACCGCCAGCTTTTTTGTGTGCCATTTATCGGACTCCTCTAATTAAGCGCTGATGCCAGTGATTTTGACTTCAGTGAACCACTGACGGTGGCCCGCTTGCTTACGATGGTGCTTACGACGACGGAACTTGACGATAGTCACTTTCTCGCCACGGCCGTGAGCCACAACTTCAGCTACAACCTTGCCACCTTCAACGAAAGGAGCACCTACTTTAAAAGTGTCGCCTGCAGCAACCATCAGAACTTCGTTGAAGTCGATGGTAGCGCCAGTCTCAACGTTCAGCTTTTCCAGACGAACGATTTGACCTTCGGCCACACGGTGTTGTTTTCCGCCGCTTTGGAATACCGCGTACATTTGATTAACTCCGTAAAGGCATGTCTTTTGCTCAAGGCTAGACATGCGCAAAAACCTATAACAATGGGCGGGCATTCTACGCAAATCGATCTGCTCAGGCAAGGCCAATTTAGCAAAAAGTTTATTTTGTGCGCATATCTGCCGCCGTGGATAAACGCCTAACTGTAACCCATTGTGAAATCGTGTAGAATCCCTGCCATTACTAAAATCGCAGTTATTGCTGCTGTCACGTTACGAGACTTATGGACCAACAGACTATCCGTGCGCTCTGTGCCGCCGACATGACGGCGGTCAATGAACTGATCCTGGCCCGACTCCAGTCTGACGTTAGTCTGATTAATCAGCTGGGTTTCTACATTGTCAGCGCCGGCGGGAAACGGATGCGCCCCATGCTGACCGTGATGGCTGCGCGTGCGCTGGGCTATGAGGGTGAGGATCACCTGAAACTGGCCGCCATCATCGAATTCATTCACACCTCTACCCTGCTGCACGACGACGTGGTCGACGAATCCGACCTGCGCCGTGGCAGGGAGACCGCCAACGCCATGTTTGGCAATGCCGCCAGCGTCTTGGTGGGTGACTACCTTTACAGCCGCTCCTTCCAGATGATGGCCGAACTCTCCAACCTGCGGGTGATGGAGATCCTCTCGGATGCCACCAACACCATCGCCGAAGGGGAAGTGTTGCAGCTGATGAACTGTAACGACCCGGATACCACCGAAGAGAGCTACATGACGGTCATCTACTGCAAGACCGCCAAGCTGTTCGAGGCCGCCACTCGCCTTGCCGCCGTGCTGACCCATCAGCCCGAGCCCGTCGAGCAGGCCATGACCGATTACGGCAAGTATCTGGGCACCGCGTTCCAGATCATCGATGACGTGATGGACTACTGCTCCCAGAGCGAAGAGATGGGCAAGAACGTCGGCGACGATCTGGCCGAAGGCAAACCGACCCTGCCGCTGCTGCGCGCCATGGAAGTGGGCACGCCGGAAGAGCGCCAGCTGGTGCGCGATGCCATCGAGCACCGTAACGGCATGGAGCATCTTGAGCAGATCCTCGGCATTCTCGATCGTACCGGCGCGCTGGAGTACTCCCGCATACGAGCCAGGGAAGAGGCCGACAAGGCCATTGCCGCCCTCGCCATCCTGCCGGACTCCCCGCACAAGCACGCGCTGGAAACACTGGCCCACATGGCCGTGCAGCGCAGTGCCTGAGTAAACGACATGCATGAAAAAAGAGGCCTTCGGCCTCTTTTTTATTGTCTGCTATCTGCTGGACAGTGCATTTCGCCAGACTCAGCGACTCAGCATCCAGAGGATCACGCTACCTGCCACCACTAGCGAGCCGCCGATACGGCGCAACTGCTCCGGTGGCTGATCGCTCAGCAGCCGCAACATCTGCTGCCATGCCCTGGGCATCAACAACGGGCCGAGCCCCTCGAACAACAGCAGCAATCCCAACCCCATCAGCATGGATGTCAGCATCCGACCTCCTTCAATGCAACCAGCCCCCTGGGTCGACGGCTGGCATTGGCACCAAAAACAAAAGGGTCTGACAATGCAGACCCTTTGAATGTGACCTCGTGGCGATTACTGCTTGGTGCCGTGAGGAGACTTGAGGTAACGGAAGAACTCGCTGTCCGGCTTCAATACCATCAGGTCGTTGCCACCGGCAAAGCTCTTGCGATAGGCCTCCATGCTACGCACGAAGCTGAAAAACTCGGGGTCTTTCTTGTAGCTGTCGGCATAGATCTTGGCGGCTTCCGCATCCCCTTCACCGCGCAGCTGGCGAGCGTTACTCTCGGCGTCGGCGATCATGACGGTCACCTTGCGGTCGATATCGGCACGCAGGATTTCAGCCTTCTCGCGACCCTGAGAGCGGTGCTCACGGGCAACTGCGGTACGCTCGGCGCGCATCCGCTGGTAGATGGAGTTGGAGACTTCCACCGGCAGGTTGATCTGCTTGATCCGCACATCCACCACCTTGATACCGAGCTCGGAGGAGCGCGCCATCTTCTTCAGGGCATCTTCCATCACGGTACTGCGCTCACCGGAGACGATGTCCTTGATGGTGCGGTTACCGATCTCGGAACGCAGACCGTTGTTGATCTTGCGCTTGAGCAGATCTTCAGCCTGCAGCTTGTTGCCACCACCGGTTGCCAGGTAGTACTTGGAGAAGTCCTCGATCTTCCACTTCACGTAGGAGTCGATGATCAGGTCTTTCTTCTCGGAGGTGACAAAACGGTCGGCCTGGCTGTCAATGGTCTGGATGCGGGCATCCATCTTGCGAACCTGGTCGATGAGCGGCACCTTGAAATGCAGGCCCGGCTCATAGAGGCGGGGTTCACCGGAGTCAACCCGCTTCACCTTGCCAAACTGCACCACAATCCCCTTCTGACCTTCATCAACGATAAAGACAGAAGAGAAGCAGACCATGGCCGCGACAGCGATTGCACCAATAGCTAGCTTTTTCATCTATCAGTTTCTCCCTGAGCTGAAGCGGTCACCGCTACGCAGCGGCATTGTCGGCGTAGAGTTGGCACCCTCGTTGGAAACGGGGACCTGCTCTGTGACCGGGGCGACAGTGGCACGATCAGACTGGGCAGCCTTCGGCTTGCCGGACAGCTTGTCGAGCGGCAGGTAGATCATGCTGTTGTTGCCAGCCGGCATGTCGACCACCACCTTATTGGCCTGCTGATAGAGCTCTTCCATCGTTTCCAGATAGATACGCTCACGGGTCAGCTCGGGGGCAGCCAGATACTGGGGCAGCAGCTCGTTGAAGCGAGCAACTTCACCCTGGGCTTTCAACACGATCTGGGACTTGTAAGCTTCCGCTTCCTGCTCCAGACGCTTCACCTGACCACGGGCCTTGGGCTCGACTTCACGGGCATAGGCTTCTGCTTCACGAATGAAGCGCTGTTCATCTTCCTGAGCGGAGATGGCGTCATCAAAGGCGTCTTTCACCTCTTCCGGCGGACGTGCCGGCAAGAAGTTGACGTCGACGATCTGCAGACCCATCTGGTAAGGCTCGATTATGCCATCGATCACCTGCCAGGTCTCCTGACGCACCTTCTCACGACCGGTAGTCAGGACGTCATCCATCCGGGTATGACCCACCACGTAGCGCAGGGCGCTATCGGTGGCCTGACCCAGACTCTCGTCGGCATTGGTCACACTGAACAGATACTGCTCGGGATTGACGACACGGTACTGCACGTCCATCTCGACCCGTACCACGTTCTCATCCTGAGTCAGCATGAAACCGGAGGCAGGCAGGGAGCGCACGGACTCGACGTCCACCGGGATCACCTGATCGATAAAGGTCGGCTTCCAGCGCAGGCCCGGCTCGACAATATGGGAAAACTTGCCAAACCGCAGCACGGCACCACGCTCCGCTTCGCGAATGGTGTAGAAGCCGCTGACGACCCACACCACCACAGCCACAACCAGCGCGATGGAGATACCAAAGCGACCTACATCGCCGCCAGATTTGCCGCCACCAAACAAGCCACCGAAACGGCGACTCACTTTGCGCAGCATTTCATCCAGATCAGGGGGTCCCTGATTCTTGCCGTTATTCCCCCAAGGGTCACGGTCTTTGCCGTTGTTACCAGGCTCATTCCAAGCCATCAGCGTCTCCATTAATACATGCGGATGGATATCATCTCTATCGGGCCATCATACGTTGAGAAGCCCCTAAGGGTTCATCTTCATCGACGAATCAATGCCTGATAAAGCGTTGTAAACTCTCACCTTCCTGTTTCACGAGGCGGTTCCAGTCGGCCACTTGCAAGCGGACTTCCAGCACGAAATCACCCTCCTCGCTAAAACCTTCCTGCTCAATCCCTTTCAGCTGATAGAGCGCACTGCGCAATCTCGCGGCAGAAGGAGGCAACTGCAGGGTGTGATGCACCATGGAGCCAGCCAGCAATTCGGTCAGCGCCGTAAACAGATGCTCACAACCTTCACCAGTCTGGGCCGACAACCAGACGCGCAACGGGCGCCCCTCGTCATCCCGCTCCAGACCTGCCGGGCGATCCGCCAGCTTGTCGATCTTGTTGCAGATCATCAGCTGGGGCCTGTCATCGGCTTCGATCTCGGCCAACACCTGCTGCACGGAGTCGATATTCTCCTGCATCTGCTCATCGGCACAGTCCACCACATGCAGCAGCAGATCCGCTTCACGGGTCTCCTGCAGGGTCGCCTTGAAGGCCGCGACCAGATCATGGGGCAAGTGTCGAATAAATCCAACTGTATCCGCCAAAATCACATCACCCACATCCCGGATCACCAGTTTACGCAGGGTGGGATCCAGAGTTGCGAACAATTGGTCGGCAGCATACACGCTGGCAGCTGTAAGTTGGTTGAACAAAGTAGACTTTCCGGCGTTGGTATAACCAACCAGTGACACCGTCGGCACTTCGTTGCGGTTGCGGGCGCGGCGTCCCTGCTCCCGCTGCTTGGCCACCTTGTCGAGCCGACGCAAAATCGCCTTGATGCGTTCCCGCAGCAGACGCCGGTCAGTCTCAAGCTGGGTTTCACCCGGGCCACGCAGACCGATCCCGCCCTTTTGACGCTCAAGGTGGGTCCAGCCTCGCACCAGACGAGTGGAAAGATGGCGCAACTGGGCCAGTTCGACCTGCAGTTTACCTTCGTGGGTTCGGGCGCGCTGGGCAAAGATATCGAGGATCAGGCCGGTTCGATCCACCACCCGGCACTGGAACAGACGCTCCAGGTTGCGCTCCTGGGCAGGGGTCAGGGCATGGTTGAAGATGACGACGTCGGCATCCAGCATCTGGACTTGGGACGCGATCTCTTCAGCCTTGCCACTGCCGACAAAAAATTTGGCACTGGGCGCACTGCGACTGGTGGTAATTACCCCCAGCGCATTGACTCCGGCCGAGCTCACCAACATCTTGAGCTCTTCCAGATCCTCCCGCTCACCCTCATCACTGAAGTTGACATGCACCAGAACGGCCTGTTCGCCAGCTTCATAACGGTCAAACAAGCGCTTGCTCCTTAACAGGAATCATGATGAATCTGAGTTGGCGAGTCGACTCGCCCAGGGATATCACGCCTCGGCATCACCCTGTTCATCAGCCGCGCCACCCGGTGTGGGCTGGTGATGATTGACGGCACGGGCCGGTACGACAGTCGAGATGGCGTGCTTGTAAACCATCTGGCTCACGGTGTTTTTCAGCAGGATAACAAACTGGTCAAAAGACTCGATCTGACCTTGCAGTTTGATGCCGTTCACCAAATAGATAGAAACAGGAATCCGCTCACGGCGCAGCGCATTCAAAAACGGGTCTTGGAGAGATTGCCCCTTAGCCATTTTTCTTTTCCTTATAGTTTGTTGTTTTTAAACACCGAATATCAATATAACAACCTGATTATACAGGGAGTGTCAAGCCGCACCAGCGCGAGCAAGCACGCGGTCGAGATTGCCAGACTCACCAGATTCCAACCAGGTCACATCGGGCCAGCCGCGCAACCAGGTCATCTGTCGTTTTGCCAATTGGCGTGTGGCAACAATGCCACGATAACGCATCTCATCATACCCCACTTCACCGCACAGGTAGTCCCACATTTGGCGATAACCCACACAGCGAATGGAGGGGAGATCCGGGGTCAGATCGCCGCGCGCCATCAGCGCACGAACCTCCTGTTCAAAGCCGCCTTGCAGCATCTTGTCAAAGCGCAGTTCGATACGCTGATGCAGCACGGCGCGATCGCTCGGGGCGATGGCAAACTGCAGCACCCGATAGGGCAAGCCCTCCCCCTGCACCTGCGTCAGCTCGGTAAGGGTCTTGCCGCTGATGCGGTAGACCTCCAGTGCCCGAGAGAGCCGCTGCGGGTCATTGGGGTGAATTCTCGCCCCGGCCACCGGGTCAATGCGCACCAGCTCGTCGTGCAGCGCTTGCCAACCGAGGAGGGCAGCCTCTTCCTCAATCCCGGCACGAATGGCGGGATCGGCAGAGGGCAGCGGGGACAATCCCTCCAGCAGCGCCTTGAAATAGAGCATGGTGCCGCCCACCAGCAGCGGAATGCGGCCACGGTTGGCGATCTCTTTCATCTCCCGCAGGGCATCCTTGCAAAAATCGGCTGCCGAATAGCTCATGGCGGGGTCAAGAATGTCGATCAGCCGGTGCGGGGCACGTGCCAGTTCATCGGCGGTCGGCTTGGCCGTACCTATATCCATGCCGCGATAGATCAGCGCCGAATCGACGCTGATGATGTCGCAGGGCAGCGCCTGGCACAGTTCAATGGCGAGATCCGTCTTGCCGGAGGCCGTCGGCCCCATCAGAAAAATTGCGGTCGGCAAGTCACTCGCCATGTTCAAACTCCTCCAGCACGGTCGCCAACGAAAGGGGGCGCACCATGCGAATGTCTGCCAGTTGGTCACTGAAATCATTCACAAGTTCCGTCAGCAGACGACTGGCAGTTGAAAAATCGTATATCTTCTCGCGGCTTATCCCCTGCTCCACCAGCCATTGGCATAATACTTCAGCCTGCTGACCAGCATCACTGTCAGATCCGCCCTCGATAATTTGCAGCAATTCGGGTAACAGACGCACCAGATCGGTCTGGCGCAGCAGAGCCGGCACCCGAGTCAGGATCATGGTGTCGCGCCCCCCGCTTTTCAACTCCAGCCCCATCCGTTTCAGCAAACGTTCCTGCTCGGTCACCAGCGCGATCAAATTCTTCGGCAATTTGAAGGAGACCGGCAGCAACAGTGGCTGGGCCGCCAGTCCCTGGCCCCAGGTCTCCAGCAGCCAGTGGCGTAGCAGTACCCGCTCGGCGCGTACCAGCGAGAGCAGCGCCAGCTGATTATCCCTCTCGATCAACAGGTAGGCCTGCTCCACCAGTGTCAGGGCGCGACATCCCCCCTGTTTGGGTGACGGCACTGTGTCGGTGGGCTGTGCGGGAACAGCCTCAGCCGCAATTGCGATAGGCAGCGTAGTGAGCAGAGCGCCCATGCCGCGCATCGCCTCCCGGCTTGGGGGCTCGGGCGGTTGATAATTGCTGGCTCGGCCAGCCCCACCGCCCCCCTCCCGCACCTGTGCAGGTGCCCGGTAGCTGTGCTCGGCACCGTACCACTCCGGGCGTGGCGCCTGACCGGGATATTCAATCTGCGGACTGACCGGCAACTCGACCAGGGTTTCGGCCAGCGGCGCGTCCTGATGAGCGGCGCTGACCCCTTCGCGGCGCAGCGCGGTAAACAGCGCCTGAAAGATAAAGTCGTGGATCAGTCGCGCCTGATGGAAGCGCACCTCATGCTTGGCCGGGTGAACGTTGACATCCACCTGACGGGGATCCAGCTCGATATAGAGTACATAGGCGGCGAAGCGGTCGGGAGGCAACAACTCGTCATAGGCCTGACGAATGGCGTGGTTGATGAGCTTGTCGCGCATCATCCGGCCGTTTACGTAGGTGTATTGCAGATCGTTTTGCGGTCTTGCCCCCTCCGGAGTCGCCAGCCAGCCCCACAGACGCACGTCGCTATGCTCGCTTTCCACCGCCAGCGCATGGTGCATGAAGGGGGTGCCGCAAACGGCGGCGAGACGTCGCTCCTGCTCCGGCACGGTATTGGCGGCCTTGTACTGACGCACCACCTTGCCATTGTGGCGCAGGATCAGGGTGGCATCGAAGCGGGAGAGCGCGATGCGGCGCACCAGCTCGTCGATATGGGCAAACTCGGTCTTTTCGCTGCGCATGAACTTGCGCCGCGCCGGGGTATTGAAGAAGAGATCCACCACCTCCACCGTGGTGCCTACCGGATGGGCCGCCGGCTTGATAGTGACGCTCATTTCGCGCCCTTCCGCCTGGGCTTGCCAGGCTTCGGACTGATCTGCAGTACGGGAGGTGAAAGTGAGACGGGAGACCGAGCTGATGGAGGCGAGCGCCTCACCACGAAAGCCGAGGCTGTTGATCCCTTCCAGATCATCCAGCGTGGCCACCTTGGAGGTCGCATGACGCGACAGCGCCAGCACCAGCTCGTCTTTGGCGACGCCACAGCCGTTGTCACGGATGCGGATCAGCTTGGCTCCCCCCTTGTCGATGTCGATCTCGACCCGGTCGGCCCCCGCATCCAGGCTGTTTTCCACCAGCTCTTTCACCACAGAAGAGGGCCGCTCCACCACCTCTCCGGCTGCAATCTGGTTGGCCAGAATGGGTGGCAAAATACGGATCGGCATCATTTACTCCTGAATTTCAATCTTGCTGATGGTCAGTCTCTTAAGGCTCCAGGAGGGCCGCTCCACCACCTCTCCACCAACCGGAATCTGGTTGGCCAGAATCAGGGGGAATATACGGATCGGCATCGCTGACTCCTGAATTTCAATCTTGCTGATGGTATTCGCTAACAGCGGGAGCGGCATCACCCGCTCCCGCGCGTCAGTTTTGCGGAATGTAGAGCACCTGCCCTACCTGAATATTCCGCGACTTGAGCTTGTTGATCTCCACCAGCCGTGCCTGACTCACCCCATGCTTCTCGGCAAGGCGGGAGAGACTCTCCCCCCGCTTGACCACATGGCGGATCATCTGCGACTTGTCGTCACTGCGAACGGGAGCGGCACTGCGGCTCTGCCCCTGCTGGGGGATATAGATGGTCTGACCAATCTGAATATCCCGGCTGCGCAGCTGGTTGATCTCCACCAGAGTGGACTGACTCACTCCATGCTTCTCGGCAAGGCGGGAGAGGCTCTCGCCCCGTTTGACCACATGGCGGAGCATCCGCGATTTGTCATAGTCCCCCACACTGCTGACCGGTGCACCGCTCTCTTGCGCTGCAGCCGAGTAAGGCTTGATCACCCCGGCGCCAGAGCCGCTCCCAGCACCGCCATCGCGGGCGGTGGCGGGCATCTTGTTGGTCACTACCGGCTGCGACTGTGCCTGCCTGGGCTGGCTCACCGGCTGCCGGGCTACCGGTGCAGGGCGAGTAGCGGCAGGTTGGCTCACCTGCCCCTTGCCGGTCAGCATGGCTCCCTTGGTCGGGTGGGCGCGGTAGTAGTTGCGGATCCCCTCGAAAATGGCGCGGGCGAGCTGGTCCTGATAGCTGGCGGTGGCCAGCAGCTTCTCTTCCGCATGGTTGGAGATAAAACCGGTCTCCACCAGCACCGAGGGAATATCCGGCGCCTTCAGCACCGCCAGACTGGCGTGTTCCGGCGCCTTCTTGTGCAGTCGGGCGACCTTGCCCATGGAGCGCAGGATCTGGCGGCTGACGTCATACCCTTCGGCACGGGACTTGTCCATGGAGAGGTCGAGGAAGGTCTGCGCCAGATAGGGATTGGGATCGGATTCCGCCAACACCTTGCCGACACCGCCCAGCAGCTCGCCCTGCTTCTCCTGCTTCTCCAGCCAGCTGCCCATCTCGCGGTTGGCACGGTTGGTCGACAAGACCCAGACCGAGGCACCGCGCGGGGTCGAGTTATGAAAACTGTCTGCATGGATAGAGACCAGCAGATCCGCCTTGGCCTTGCGGGCGATCTCGGAGCGCTTGTTGAGGTCGACGAAGTAATCGCCACGACGGGTCATCACGGCGCGCATCCCCGGTTCACGGTCGATCAGTGCCGCCAGCTTCTGGGAGAC
This sequence comes from Aeromonas sp. R10-2, assembly GCF_040908445.1. NCBI lineage: Bacteria > Pseudomonadati > Pseudomonadota > Gammaproteobacteria > Aeromonadales > Aeromonadaceae > Aeromonas > Aeromonas sp. R10-2. Next base: position 17,644 of record NZ_JBFODS010000087.1, read on the forward strand.
CGCCAGCGTGACCCGCTTCTCGTAGGTACGACGCGGGCCGATGGAGCCCGGGTCTTCCCCGCCGTGGCCCGGGTCGATGGCAATCACCACCCCCTTGCCCTTGCCACCGACAGGCGTGGATTGCACTGCTGCCGCCGAGCGCTTCTCTTCATAGGGAAGGTCGATGACCAGACGGTGACCATAGGGCCCGGCTGGCGCCAGCGGAAAGACCACCGGCTTGATGGCGGAGCTGAGATCCATCACCAGTCGCAAACCGCCCTTCTCCAGCGGAGTGCTCTGGCGGATCTTGCGCACCAGTTCGCTGTTGTTCTCGATCCGGGCCAGATTGGCGGCGTTGCTCGCCCCTTTCAGATCGATCACCAGCCGATCCGGGCCGGTGAGGGTGAAGTAGTTGTAATTGGGAGCGCTGCTCATATCGAGCACCACCCGGGTGTTATCCGGTGATGGCCAGATTCGTACGCTCTTGAGCTGATTCGCCCAAGAGGGTAACGCCATCAAAGAGAGAGCAATAACAAGGATCAAGCGCACGTAGATGACAACCGTTCCAGAATGGCTTCGCCAATAGCAGTGCGAGCCTCTATCAGAACCTCGCGCTGCTCGCCTACATAAGTGAGGGTAATTTCCAGGTCGGGAGCCGGTAACCAGCCCTCGCCCTTCTCGGACCACTCCACCAGACAGAGAGTGTTGGCGGCAAAATAGTCCCGAATGCCCATGAATTCCAGCTCTTCCGGATCTGCCAGGCGATAGAGATCAAAATGGTAGACCTGCCAGCCATCGAGCTCATAGGGTTCGACCAGGGTGTAAGTCGGGCTTTTTACCTTGCCCTGATGGCCAAGGCCCTGCACCCAGCCGCGGGTCAGGGTGGTTTTACCGGCGCCAAGCGTGCCATGCAAAAACACTGTGGTCGCCTGCTGGCATGCCTGTGCCAGACGGCCACCCAGTGCCACGGTTGCTGCCTCGTCCGGCAGTGTCATCATCAACTGTTTTGCCATGTTCTTCTTTTTAACTTGTAATGGTGTCGGGATTAACCAGTTTGCGGATCAGCGGCAGCAAGTCTGACGCCAGCATGCCCCGCTCGCCGTCAGCGGCGGCCTGATCTGCAGCCTCGCCGTGGATCACGGCGCCCAGCCAGCTTGCCATGGTGGCAGACCAGCCCTGGGCCAAAAGGGCGGCGATTATACCAGATAACAGATCGCCCATCCCGCCACTTGCCATGCCGGGATTGCCTTCACAACAGAGAGCGACCTGCTCGCCGTCATAAATAAGTGTTCCCGCCCCTTTTAACAACACCACACCGCCATAGCGCCGCTGCAGCGCCTGCACGGCGGCAAACCGATCGGTTTCAATCTCGGCAATGGAGCATCCCAGCAGGCGCGCAGCTTCACCGGGATGGGGCGTGAGCACCCAATTATCCTGATGGCGGGGAGATTGCGCCAGCCAATTCAATCCATCGGCGTCCAAAACCAGTGGCAGCCGTTCGGTGAGATAACGGGTGATTTGTACTCTTCCCCACTCATCCTGACCGAGCCCGGGGCCAATGACCCGCACCGACGCCCACCCCTCGTCATCTGCGTTAGTGAGACTCATCAGTTCGGGTTGATAGAGGCTGACCGGCGGATGTTCTGGATGCTGAGACACCCGCACCAGCCCGGCCCCCGCCCGCAGGCAGGCGCGGGCAGCCAGCACGATGGCCCCTTGCATGCCGCGATTGCCTCCCACCAGCAGTACCTTGCCATAAGAGCCCTTGTGGGAAGCGCGCGGGCGCGGGGTCAGCTGCGTGCTGAGCAGGGGATAATCGATACGCCAGGCGGCGGGCAGCATAGTGTCATCAGGCGTCACGCCAAGAGGATCACAGTCAAGCTGGCCGACACAATCCACCCCGTCGCCGGTGAGCATCCCCTGCTTGATACCGATAAAGGTGAGGGTGCGAGTGGCCTGCACCACAGCCCCCATGGCTCGGCCGGTATCGCCGTTGAGGCCGGAGGGGAGATCCACCGCCAGCACGGGCACAGCCAAACCATTGATTGTTGCGACGATCTTTGTCAGTAGTGGCGAGAGGGGCGTGTTGACGCCGGTGCCAAACAGGGCATCGACCACCAGCTCCGGGGTGGAGTGCTGGTCCTTATCAAACTGCTCGGCCAGCCAGACCCGGCCACCGGCCGCCAGCCACTCATCGGCGGCCCGTCTGGCATCCCCCTTCAGCTGGTCGGGTGCCCTGGCGGCAATCACCACCACCTCGATGCCAATCTGGCGGGCAAGGCGGGCCAGCACATAGCCATCACCGCCGTTATTACCGGGGCCGACGAAAATCCACCAGCAGCGACTATCAGGCCAATGCAGGGTGGCATAGGTGCGCAGCGCGGCACCGGCTCGCTCCATCAGGGCATAGAGAGGTTGCCCCTCACGCGCGGCCCAGTTGCGCTCCAGTGCGCGGATCTGTTCAGTCTGCCACAGCCCCTGTGGTAAACTGCCCCCCTCTTTTGTGCCCAACGCGCCCCTGATGATCTCTACCATGACGGCTCCCGCCTCTTATCAATCGACCCACGCCAGCAAACGCCGGCCAGGCCAAGCCGTATGAGCGCTCCTGACTTCCACCAGCTGGCCCACGATATCAAGCTCTGGGCACGGGAGCTAGGTTTTGACCAGGCGGGCATCACCGACACCGATCTGCGTATCGAAGAGCCGAGATTGCAGGCCTGGCTGGATGCGGGCTATCACGGCAGCATGGATTACATGGCGCGCCACGGCATGATGCGCGCGCGCCCCCACGAGCTGCTGCCGGGCACGGTGCGGGTGTTGTCGGTGCGGATGAACTACCTGCCGTTCGAAGCGGGCTTCGCCGCTACCCTGCGCGATCCGACTCTCGGCTATATAAGCCGCTATGCTCTCGGTCGCGACTACCACAAGGTGCTGCGCAACCGGCTCAAACAGCTGGGTGATCGCATCGAAGCGCGCTGCGCCGAGCTGTTTCAAGGCATTGAAGAGACCTTGGGTGAGTGGCGCCCCTTCGTCGACTCCGCCCCCATCCTCGAGCGGCCACTGGCGGCCAAGGCGGGCCTCGGCTGGGTTGGCAAACACTCACTGCTGCTCAACGAATCGGCCGGCTCCTTCTTCTTTCTCGGTGAGCTGTTGCTCAACCTGCCGCTGCCGCTCGACCAGCCAGTGGAGAAGGAGCAGTGCGGCAAGTGTGTCGCCTGCATCAACATCTGCCCGACCGGCGCCATTGTCGCCCCCTATGTGGTGGATGGCCGCCGCTGCATCTCCTATCTCACCATCGAGAATGATGGCCCTATTCCGGAAGAGTTCCGACCCCTGATGGGCAACCGCATCTACGGCTGCGACGACTGCCAGCTCATCTGCCCCTGGAATCGCTACGCAGATGCCAGCCCGGAACCCGATTTTAGCCCCCGCCCCAGCCTGCACCGCCCCCCCCTGCTGGCGCTGTGGTGCTGGAGCGAGAGCGATTTCCTCAAACAAACCGAAGGGAGCCCGATCCGCCGCATCGGTTACCAGCGCTGGCGCCGCAATCTGGCAGTCGCCCTTGGCAATGGTCCGGCGATCCCCGAGGTAATCGCCGCCCTGCAACTGGCGCTGACCACCGCCGAGCCCATGGTGGCCGAACATATCGAATGGGCGCTGGCCACCCTTGCCCGGCGTCAGGATGAAGAGAACAAGAAGACCCGTTTGCTGATCCGCTGCATCGAAAAAGGTCTGTCGGATCACGCATAAGTGATCTGCCCCTTGCCGGATTGCAGCACTTTTTTCATGCTCTGCCGACCTGCAGTGCCCATAACAGCGTGGTCACTGCAAACTGGTCGGCACACAACAAGGACAACACAGATGCATATGTTGGGAGTGGATATTGGAGGCTCAGGGATCAAGGGCTGTCTGGTCGATACCAAAACCGGCGAATTGATTGGCGAGCGCCATCGCATTGCCACACCGCAACCGGCCACCCCGGCCGCCATCGCCCATACCCTCAAGGCGCTGGTCGAACATTTCGACTGGAAAGGACCGGTGGGCTGCGGTTTTCCTGCCACCATACACAACGGGGTTGCCAAGAGTGCCGCCAACATCGACAAGAGCTGGATCGAAACCGATGCCGAGCATCTGTTTGCCGATGTCACCGGCAAGCCCTGCTATGTGCTGAATGATGCCGATGCAGCCGGTCTGGCCGAGATGCGCTTTGGCGCCGGCAAGGATCGCAAGGGGGTCATCATCCTCATCACGGTCGGCACCGGCATCGGCACCGCCATCTTCGTCAACGGCCATCTGCTGCCCAACACCGAGCTGGGCCATCTGATGCTGGAAGGAATGGTCGCCGAGCACTACTGCTCCGATGCGGCGCGCAAACGGGAAGATCTCTCCTGGAACCGCTGGGGCAAGCGCTTCAACAAGTATCTGGCGCGCCTCGAGTTTCTCTTCTCCCCCGACCTCTTCATTCTGGGGGGCGGCAGCGCAGCCAAGCTGGATAAGTTTGTCGATCGCATCGAGACCCGGGCGCCACTCATTCCGGCGGCCAGCCTCAATCAGGCGGGCATTATCGGGGCCGCTCTCTACGCGGCCGAGCAGCAGGGCTGACCGACGCTCACTGCAAGTCAGCAGATACCAATGGAAAGGGCCCGGCACTGCTGCCGGGCCCTTTTGTTTTGCGGTCATCTTGCGTGTTTGGTGCTTATCACCCGCTACATGTCGTCGAGTCGATGCACCCCGTGCACCAGTCGGGTCAAGCGGGTCTGCTCCAGCCTGGCCAGATTCTCGAGCAAGGCGGTGGTGGCCGGTGTCGGGCACTCCCGGGCCAGATGGCTCAGCTCGCCCACCAGCTGCTCTTCCCAGCGGCATACCTGAGTGACGATATCCTGGGTCTGAACTGATGCCGGCAGCTCGAAGCGGGTAATGGCAGGCAGCATATCCTCGCTGAAACTCTGGTTCAGCCAGGTCTCCCTGACTGCATCTCCCAACTGAGCGGCATATTCGTGCAGATGGGCACTGGCCGCATCCTCACGCCCTTGCAGATAGACCAGCAACATCCGGCTGCGTTCGCTGTCCACCTGACTGGTCAAACGCCCGTAACAGAGTCCGAGCTGGTGGTGAACCTGCTCAAGATAGTGCAGCAACTCTTTGATCTGTTGGAATCTCATCGCACAGCCCTCCATGCTTGTCGACATCATCAGTATAAAAAACCGGCTCCACCGACCCAATCCCTATCCGAGCCCCCCTTGCGCTGCATCAAGGTTGACACCGACAAAGTGGCGATCAGGTGATCCGGTCACGAATAGGGAACGATTTGTGCAGCAATTTGTGTAACGATGGAGGAGCATTAAGCTCGACAGCAGATGTGAACAGAAACGGGCTGACACACTAATAAAACCAGCATTTACCCGGCATAAACCATCTTTAATTCGGTTATCTGCCGCAGGGACGAAACAGGATCTGGAAGAGCAACAATACCATCCTGATCGTTATCCGCCTGACAGAAATCCTTATCACTTTTTTAGACGTCTAGACGTAAAAACATGCGTTGACATGGCCATCCAGACATCTTAGCATCATCCTCCATGATGACAGAGTAACCCAGTGGAACCTCTGCCCAATTTCCCCGCCTGTAGCGCCCTGTGCTTTAAGGCTGTTAGCACGGAAGAATCCATGATTAAGTTGATCGGTCTCAACAAAGTCTACGGTACAGGCAGTGACGCCGTGCACGCCCTGCGTGATGTGAGTCTGCATGTACCCCAAGGCAAAATTTTCGGGGTGATCGGTGCCTCCGGTGCCGGCAAGAGTACCCTCATTCGTTGTGTCAACCTGCTGGAGCGCCCGACAGAGGGCCAGGTGATTGTCGATGGCCAGGATCTGGTCGCCCTGAGCGAACGGGATCTGACCCAGGCTCGCCGCCAGATCGGGATGATTTTCCAGCACTTCAACCTGCTGGCCTCCCGCACCGTGTTTGCCAACATAGCCTTTCCACTGGAGCTAGCGGGCTGGAGCAAAGAGAAGATCCAGCAACGGGTTGCCGAGCTGTTGGCTCTGGTCGGGCTGGAAGCCCGTGCCCAAGCCTATCCGTCCGAGCTTTCCGGCGGTCAGAAACAGCGCGTCGCCATTGCCCGCGCACTGGCTCCGGCCCCCAAGGTACTGCTCTGCGACGAGGCCACCTCGGCCCTCGACCCGCAGACCACCCGCTCGATCCTGACCCTGCTCAAGGAGATCAACGTCAAGCTGGGGCTCACCATCCTGCTCATCACCCACGAGATGGACGTGGTGAAGGGGATCTGTGACGAAGTGGCCATCATCAGCGACGGCCGTCTGATCGAACAGGGCGAAGTGGCCTGGTTCTTCAGCAACGCCAAGACCCAGCTGGCCCGTGACTTCATCCACTCCACCATCCATCTGGAGGTACCCCAGGAGTATCAGGATCGGATGAGCAGTGAGCGGGTGCCGGGCAGCTACCCGCTGGTGAAGCTCGGCTTTACCGGCAGCACGGTCGATACGCCGCTGATCTCCGAGGCGAGCCGCCGTTTCAATATCGACATCAGCATTCTGAGCGCGGACATCGAGTACGCCGGTGGCGTCAAATTCGGTTTCCTGCTGGCCGAGCTGTTCGGGGATGAAGCCCAGTGCGAGGCCACCCAGCAGTTCCTTATCGACAACCACATTCAGCTGGAGGTAATGGGTTATGTCCGAAGCCATGATTAATCTGCTCATCACGGCCCTGGGCGACACCCTGATCATGGTGTTTGCCTCCGCTCTGTTCGGCTGCCTGCTGGGTCTGCCGCTCGGCGTGGCACTGCATGTGACCAAGGCGGGCCAGATCCTGGCCAACCCCTTGCTCAACCGTACTCTGGGTATGGTGGTCAACGTGGGTCGCTCGGTGCCCTTTATCATCCTGCTGGTCGCCATCATTCCGCTAACCCGGCTGATTGTCGGCACCAGTATCGGCACCATCGCCGCCATCGTGCCGCTGACTGTCGGTTGCATCCCTTTCATCGCCCGTCTGGTGGAAGGGGCCCTGATGGAAGTGCCGGACGGCCTGCTGGAAGCGGCCAAGGCGATGGGCGCCAAGCCGCTGCAAATCATCACCAAGGTGCTGCTGCCCGAGGCTCTGCCCGGCATCCTCAACAGTGTCACCATTACCCTCGTCACTCTGGTGAACTACTCGGCCATGGCCGGGGCTATCGGTGGCGGTGGTCTGGGGGATGTGGGTATTCGTTATGGTTATCAGCGCTTTGACCCGACCGTCATGCTGGTGACCGTGGTTATCCTGGTAGTACTGGTTCAACTTATCCAGAGCGCGGGTGAGCGCCTGGTCAACAAATGTGATCATCGTTAATCGTCGATTTCTGACAGGAGGTTTTATGAAATTTGGCATCAAATCCGTTGCGGCTGCCCTGCTGGCTGGTCTGGTTCTGGCCGGTTGCGGTCAAAAAGAAGAGAGCAAGGTTCTGAAAGTGGGCGCTATTGCCGGCCCCGAGACCGAGCTGGTTGAAGTGGCTGCCAAGGTCGCCAAAGAGAAATACGGTCTGACAGTCGAGGTGGTTAACTTCTCCGACTATGTCACCCCGAACGTGGCGCTGAACGATGGCAGCATCGACGTCAACGCCTTCCAGCACAAACCCTATCTGGATGCGCAAGTACGTGATCGCGGCTTCAAGCTGGTGCCGGTTGGCAACACCTTCGTCTACCCGATTGCCGGTTACTCCAAGAAGATCAAGGCGCTGAGCGAGCTGCAAGATGGCGCTCAGATCGCGGTACCGAACGATCCGACCAACCTGGGTCGCTCCCTGATCCTACTGGCCAAACAGGGCCTGATCACCCTGAAGGATGGCGCCGGACTGGAAGCCACCGTGCTGGATATCGCCAGCAACCCGCGTAACTTCAAGATTGTCGAGCTGGAAGCAGCCCAACTGCCGCGCTCGCTGGAAGACGTGGACTTGGCCATCATCAACAACACCTTCGCCGGTCAGATTGGCCTGACCCCGACCGAAAACGGCCTGTTTGTTGAAGACAAAGAGTCCCCCTACGTCAACCTGATCGTCGCCCGCGACAACAACAAGGATGACGAGAAGGTCAAACAGTTCGTACAAGCTTTCCAGACCGATGATGTTTACAAGAAAGGTCTCGAGCTGTTCAAAGGCGGCCTGGTAAAAGGTTGGTAATTGCTCACTCTGCAAAAAAGGCCACGCAATGCGTGGCCTTTTTTATTGGCGCCGCTATCATATCCGCGAGCACGGCAACACGAACATACTCATAACATGAAAAAATGGTATCTGGCCTACTGCAAGCCAAAAGAAGAGGCCCGCGCCCGCGCCCACCTCGATGCCCAGGGTATCGAATCCTATTACCCCATGGTGGAGATCGAGAAGCTGCGCCGGGGCAAGCGAGTTCCGGTACGGGAACCCATGTTCCCCAACTATCTGTTTATCTTCGTTGATTTGGAAGAGGTGACACCGGTCACCCTGAAATCGACCCGCGGCATCAGCCGGATCATCCACTTTGGCAGTGAATGGACCCCCATCAGCAGCAAGCTGGTCTATCAGCTGATGAGCCGCGATGACAGCGACGAGGCGAGAGCCAGCTACGCTAGCCTGCCCTGCTCGGGCGACAAGGTGCTGATTGAAGAGGGGCCGCTTGCCGGCTTCGAAGCCATCTATATGGAGCCGGATGGAGAGAAACGGGCGATTTTGCTGGTCAGCCTGCTCAACCGGGAGACCACCAGCAGCTTCGACAACCACACCTTCAGACGTCTGGACTAAACCCACGGGCCAGACGGCCCGGTGAATGGCAATAGCAATGGCGGGATGATCCCGCCATCTCACGCATCAAGATCAAAGCGGGCGATGACAGCCTTCAGCTTGCCAGTATCACCAGCCAGTCTGGCTACGATCTCCTCCCCCTGCTGACTGCGCTGACAAGATTGCAGACTGAGCGCGGCAATGTCGTCGACCGTCCCGGATACCTCGGCGGCCACCCGCGACTGCTGCTCGGTTGCAACCGAAATGGCCTCCAGCTGTCCCGACAGCGACTGTACCAACTGGTTCATGGCACTCAGGGTATCGGTCACCAATCCGACTGCATCCCGCCCTTGCTCTACCAACCGGGTTCCGCTGCTGACGGTACTCACGGTCTGGCGAGTCTGCTGGGAGATGGCCGCAATAGTCTGGCTGATCTCGGCAGTTGATTGATGGGTGCGGGTCGCCAGCTGGCGCACCTCGTCGGCCACTACCGCAAAACCGCGCCCCTGCTCGCCTGCCCGCGCCGCTTCTATCGCCGCATTGAGTGCCAGCAGATTGGTCTGCTCCGCAATGGTGGCGATCACCTCGGTGATCTGCCCCACTTGTTCACTCTGATGCTCCAGCAGCCCCATGGCTTCGTTGGCCTGTCCAATCATGGCGGCAATCTGCTGCATGGTATCGCTCATTCGCGCCAGCGCGGCCTCTCCCTGACGGGTCTGCTGCCGCACCTGATGGGCACCATCCGCCACACCGGCAATGTTGCCAGCCACATCACGAGCACTCACCGACATCTGATCGATAGCCGCCGCCACCGCATCGACCCGCTGATCCTGCTCCGTCAGATCCGCCACTATGGCTCTGGTAGTGCTGCCCACATCGAGACAGGCCACCTCGACCTGCCCCACTGCGCCCTGCAACTCCCCGACCAGATGATGTAACTGGGCAGACATCCGGTTGATGGAACCAGTCAATTCTCCCAACTCATCCTGCCCTGTGATTGGCAAGGGCTCGGCCGCCAGCCGGCCATCCGCAACCTGCCCCGCCCGGGTCACCAGACAGGCAATGTCACGGGTCAGACGGCGACTAAAGAGCCAGGCGACTACCATGCCAAGCACGATGGCACTGCCGGTAGCCAACAGCAGAGTCTGGTTGATGGCCCTCCCGGCTCCAGTCATCTGCGCCGAAATCTGATCCACCTCGGCGCGGGTTTTCCCCACCTGCTGGACCAGCTGCTCGCTGAGGCTGGACTGCATCGGCTCGATGTCGGTGGCCATCAGGTAGTTTGCCTGATCCCAATCCGGTGCCTGGCGCTTCTCGATCACCTGTCCCACCAGCTCGGAGAAAGGGGTCGCCATCTCTTCAAACAGCAGCCAGAGGCTCTGCTGGGTGTCGGTAAAAAGCGCGGCTTGCTGCTTAACCTCAGCCACCCGCTGCTGGTGAAACTGGTAGTAATCCTGATATTTGCTGCGGTATTCGGGATCGCCTGAGATGAGAAAATCCCGCAGGGCTGAGAGAGCGTTGGCGAGGCTGTTGTAGGCATCCCCCACCTGTTTGAGCAGCATGCGGCGATCGCCGGAAAGTTGATCCTGCGGAGTACCAACTTCTTCATTGGCAAAGGATTGCAACTGATCGAGCGCCGCCTCCGCCAACGGCCCCGCCTCCTGCAACATCAGGGTGTGAGCGGGCAGATTCTCTTCACTCTGGGCGATGGTCCACACCTTCTCCTGATGGCTTTTGAAGGTCTCGAGAGACTTGGCGAGCGCCGGGCTGAACGCCTGATGGGCGATGGCCTGCCAGGCCGACTCCCACTCCTGCTTGAGGCGGGAAGCCTGAGCCGGATCCTTGCCGAGGATCAGATAGCCACGCAGGGCAGAAACGGTGGCAACCAGTGCCTTCTGGCTCGCCTCATCCCGCTGCAAGGCGGGCAGCGCCTGCTCCAGCAGGGTGTGTTGGGCCTGATTGATCTGGGTCAGCCGGTAATAGACCAGCGTGGAGGAGAGCAGGATCAGCAGGTTGATAAAACCGAAGCTGAGCAGCAACTTGCTTGAGATTTTCATGAACATCCTTGTTCAAACGGAGGGATCCAGCCAACAGAATCAGATAGATATCAGTGTAGGCAATCTATCTTGCCAAGTCCGGTGCCAATTAGCCAATTCACTGCGCGGCATCGGGCGGGCAGAGAAAAATCCCTGACAGAGGTCGCAACCGAGTTGGGCCAGCACTCGCCAGGTCGCCTCATCCTCTACCCCTTCCGCCACCGACTTCAGCCCCAGCTTGCGGGCCAACTCGATACTGGACTCGATGATAGCCAAACGTGACGGATCGGCATGGCAGCGATCGACGAAAGAGCGATCCAGCTTGAGTTCGGTGAACGGCAACAGTGCCAGCTGCTGCATCGAGGAGTAGCCGGTACCAAAATCATCGATGGAGAGGCCAAAGCCATGCATCCTTAGCCGGGTCAGCACCTCCAGAGACTTGCCCAGATCCTGCACGAATGCGCTCTCGGTCACCTCGAGGGTGATGAGCTCAGGATTGATACTCCAGCGCTTGCACTGATCAATCAATAAGTTGCAGAGGTCCCCTTCAATGAGTGAGGTGGTGGAGAGGTTCATCGACAGATTGAGTGACAACCCGGTTTCCTCCCATAAATGGCCATCACTCAGAGATTTGCTGATGATCACCTCGGTCAACGGATCGATAAGCCCGTTGCTCTCCGCCAGTGAAATAAAACGCCCGGGAGGGATCAGGCCAAACTCCGGGTGTTGCCAGCGGGCCAACGCCTCCATCCCGACCCACTCGCCGGATGCAAAACTCACCTTGGGCTGATACCAGGGCAGCAGTTGATCTTGCTCGATCGCCCGACGCAACTCATCGAGTCCTATTCTGTGCCCCTCTTCTTCTCTGACTGGTTCCTGCCGGGGTGACCAAGCCTGGATAAGCCGCTGGAGCTGCTGCGGCGTTGAGGGTTTCTCTATGCGACCGAGCACCTGCAGGCCATAAGCGGTACTCATACGCAATACGGCTTCGACCACATCCCCCTCAAGCGCGCTGGAGAGGATAATGCCGCCCTGAAAACCACCCAGCGACAGGCGGCGCAACAGCGCCATGCCATCCATTCCGGGCATTCGCAGATCGCAAAACAGGATATCGACGTTGTGTTGCTGGCTAAGCGCCAACGCCTCGATACCATCAACCGCTTCCAGCAGATTCTGGTAACCCAGGCTGCGGATCTGGTGCAGCAGCGCCTTGCGCTGAAATCCATGGTCTTCCACGACCATGATGACCAACTCATGTTGTGCTTTTTTCATCGAGCCATAATCCAATGTCGTGGGCAATCGCCGTCATCAACCTCTGCACTGTGCTGACCAGATCGTCGAGCTCGTCGAGCCGCTTCAATCGCGCTGCCGATTCCAGCATGGCAGCCTGGCTGGCAAGCTCCTCCAACCCGACCATTCGGGCAGCCCCCTTGATCCGGTGGGCTGTCTCTACCAAAGCGCTGGCATCATGACAAATCAGTGCTGCCATCATGGCCTCGCCATCCTGCCGGTTGGAATCGAGATACTCCACCGCCATGGCTCGCGCGGTCAGCTCGTCACCAAACAGCGCCAACCAGCGCTCAGCCTGCATGCCTGTAGCCCCAACAACGGGCGCAACCGCGCTTCTGGTTGGCGTCCTCTCTGCCAGCCAATGGGCCAGCATCTGGCGCAAGATATCCAGCGGGTAGGGCTTCAGTAACATGTCACTCATGCCTGCCTCTACCATACGAGCACTCGCCTCTTCCGACGTATCTGCCGTTACCCCTATGATGGGGGCCGTCACTCCCGCAGCCCGCAGCGCCTTGGTCAGGGCATAACCATCCATCACCGGCATATGGCAATCAGTCAACAGCAGAGAGAATTGCTGTCCCTGCCAGGCCCGCAGAGCCTTCTCGCCATCTTCCACGACCTGAGCCTCGATACCAAGAATGGCCAACTGCCGTGCCAGCAAGGCACGATTGACCGGATGATCATCGGCCACCAATACTTTGCCACCCAGCTTCTCTGCAAGCGCAGGGAGGATTGGTGTGACCCGCTCCTGTAGCAATTCGTGGCAGCTCTCCAGCAGAAGATCCGGATAGAGAGGAGATAGACCCAGGCGCCACCATTTCTGTTCACCAATCCGACCCCGTAACGCCTCATCGGGTGACGCTATGATCCCCTTCAGCGCAGAGTGTTGCAGCCAGCTTTGCCATTCCCCCCCAAGCGCTTGCTCAAGCCACCGTTGATCGGCCAACAGCAACCCGTCCAGTGAGCGACTGAGCTCATTGGCCCCCAAGTACCTGAGCTTGGCCCCCTGCCGTACCATGGCCGCTTCGAGGTTGGTGTCATCGCTGAAAAACCACCATTCTGTGTCAGCCAGAGCAGGGGGATCCCACTGCGGATTGGTAAGCGGTACGGTAAAGCGGAAGCTGGAGCCCTCTCCTGCCTTGCTGGTCAGTGTCAGTGCCCCCCCCATTTTGCACACCAGCTGCTCACAGATTGCCAACCCCAGTCCGGTGCCACCAAAACGACGGTTGATATCTGACTCCACCTGCTCAAAAGGCGTGAACAGCAGCGCCTGCTTCTCTGCGGCGATCCCGATACCGGTGTCACTGACACTGATGGTCAGTTGCTCGCTCAGGTAGCTGACCCGAATCGTAATCCCCCCTTGTTCGGTAAACTTCACCGCATTGTTGAGCAGGTTGGAGATGACCTGACCGATACGCACCCCGTCGATGTCGGCCCAATCCGGCACATGATGCTCCCACTCCAGCACCACGTTGAGCCCCTTGTTATGAGCCAGTGCCGCATGGCCACGAATGGCATCGCAGATCACCGTTTGCAACCGGCTGCTCTGGTAATTCAACTGCAACTGACCCGCTTCTATCTTGGAGAAATCGAGGATGTCATTGACCAGATAGAGCAGGTTATTGGTCGAGGTGACCACATTGCGCACCATAAAACGCTGGTCGTCGTTGAGCTCGCTCATTTGCAGCAATTCGAGCATGCCATGCATGCCTGAAATGGGTGTTCGTAGTTCATGGCTCATGGTTGCCAAAAAGCGACTGCGCGCCTGCATCGCCTGCTCGGCATAGGCGCGAGCTTCGCGCAGCTCTTATTCCTGTTGCTTGAGGGCGGTAATATCTTGAATCACTCCGTTAAGGATGAGCTCTTGCTTTTCTTGTCTGACAAAGTTGCCACGCACTTGCAGATAGCGATCTCCATCAGGCCGCTCCACCCTGACCTCCAGATCGAGGGGGGCCAGGGTCTCGGCATGGTTGGCCACCTTGCTGACAAACTCCTGCAGGGCCTGTTCGGTAAAGCCAAATACCTCACCACCCGATTCAGCGTTAAATAAATCCTGGTGAGATACCCCCAGAATCTCGTTGGCCCCCTGAGAGGCATAAAGAAAGCGCCCCTTGCCCGGCCCTTGCCACAAATACTGATAGACCACCCCAGGCATGCTGTCGGTAATCTGGGTAAGGCGATTTTCAGCCTGACGGGCGCGCTCCTCCGCCTCCTTGATCCGGCTGACATCGGTCAGTACTGTCAACACCCCTAGCATATTGCCATCGGGATCGCGATAAGGGCGTTTGGCATAGATAACATGGCAGGGCGTACCATCAGCTCGCAGGTTACTGCCTGCCCCCTCCAGATCCTGTCCTGTCTGCCACACCAAACGCTCTTCTTCCAACACACTGTTTCTGAGTGTCTCGGGCATGTTTTGCAGCTCCTCACTGCTACTGCCAGCACCAAGGAAAGCATCGCGATAGGCCTGATTGCACAAGGTGATCCGCTGCTCGCTATCACGTAGCGCCACCATGGTTGGCAGTGAGTTGAGTAAGGTCTGCACAAACAGCAACTGTTCATTCAGCTTGTCCTCTGCGATTTTCCGCTGCGCAATCTGGCGACGCAAACTGCGAGCCCAGAACATCACCAACAAACCGCTGACGAGCAAGGCGCCCCCCCCTATGGCCAACCATTTGTAAATAAGGGTGTAATCAGACTCGATATTGACCGACACATTGAGCCAGCGTCGTTCCAGCAGTTGCCACTCCTCATCTGTGATGGTCAGCAGCAACTTGTCCATGATGTGGAGCAACTCGGGCTGAGCATTATCGACGGCCATACTGATAGGTACGGAAAATTCGGGGGAGCTCAGCACTACCTGATACTTATCATTGAAACCCTTCATCGCCTGCTGTCCCAGATTGGTCATGGTCAACAGCACATATTCGGCTCGCCCAGTATCAAGCAAGGTCAGTAAATCGGCATCTTTGCCTACTTCGATAATATTGGCGCCCAGCGCGTGAATGAGAGAGGCTTCGTAAGAGCCCGTCACACCACCAATCAGACGCCCTTTCAGCTCGACCAACGACTTCAGCGGGCGAGCACCGTGTCTGGCTACAACATAGCTGTCGAACTTCAGATAGGAGGAGGTAAAAGAGGCAAAGGACTGACGATCCTTGAGCGGTGTCATCAAGGGAATAAGGTCCACTTTGTGCTCTTTCAGCAGTTTTAGTGACTCCTGCCAGGTATTTGTCGACGCCAGCTCAAAGCGGATCCCGGAGCGCAGACTCAATAACTTCATCAGGTCTGCCGTATAGCCATGCAATTCACCTTCGTCATCGATTTCACTGATGCCGGCAAATCCGGGGGCAACGGCGAACTTGATGACCTTGTTTCTCTGCTTCAGCCAACTAGCCTCATCTGGTTCCAGCAACAGACCTGCGTTGGCGCGTTCATTTTTCTGATGCAACCGTAATCGTGAGTCTGCAACGGGTATCCGTTGATATGCCTGCCAAAGCTTCTCGCTCAGCTCTGGCTGGCGGGAGCTGGTCGCCATCGTCAGCGTGCTGCCAGAAAGCCACCCTGGAGCGACAACCCCCATTGATGCAGGCATTCTCTCCATCTTAAGGGAAACAATTGGTTCCAAATCAAGATATGCATCGACAGCGCCCAGCTTGACCATATAGGTCGCCTCGTCACGGCTCTCAAGCTCAGTTACATCAGAGATCCCCAAACGATCCAACTCAGTGCAACTGCCAAACCCGCGAATACAGACCCAGCGTAACTTGCGCGCCTGCTCCAGGGTCAATTGCTGATCCGGGGTATGCATTAAAATGGAGCGAGCATAAGAACCGATACTGCCAATAGGGTTTATCCCCTTCAATTCAAGAGCATTACGTTCGACCCCGATTAATGCATCAATCTGGCCGCCTTGGAGAGCAATCTGGGCATCTACGTAGGAGTTGTAGGGGATATAACGCAATGACACGCCCATTTCGGCTGCGATGCGCGAGGCCAGCTCCTTGAGCGGACCGGCATAACGCAGGTTGGGGAGTTGATAGATGAAAGGGAGATAGCCGCCACGGGGAACCCCAACCAGCAGCTCCTTTTGTGCAGAAATCTCGTTACTTGTGCTCTCATCTTGCGGTTGGGGAGCCGCAACAGCCAACATGCCCGAAAACAACAGCAACATGGGAAGAAAAAGCTGACGAAAGAGTGGCATAAGGTCTTGTCCTGATGAGTAAAACAGATAGGGCTGCCACCTCTAATCTTGCAGATCCTGACGACGCAAGGCGAGAAAACAATCGCAGCTGTTACAAAGAGGGCGGAGAGGATAATACTGAGTCACCAACATGTGAACCTGGAATCAACCATAAGATGGAAAAATGGCAGGCATGCAGCCTGCCATTTCACTAGCGAGGGGGATCTTATTCTCCCCTTCGCGATCAGGTTATTCGATTCCCGAGGCGGAAGCCGGTTTGATACTCCCGCTCGCGAACAAGGGCGATTTGACCCTGATATCCTTCCAGCCCGATATCCCTGAGCAGGGCGGGCGACAGATTGACCTGCACGAGACGACGCTCGACCCGGGCAATCCTTCTCTGGACCAGGGATTCAACACTGCGCAGTAAAACCAGTTCGATAGACATGACATTCTCCAGTTGAACATGCGGTTCTCCCGGAGAAAGTGGATATCACCCTGCGGGACGAACCGCGGGTGATAAAAAGACAGGGGTTACCTGTTTACGCCACGCGGTAAAAGAGCACGAGATTTCACGCCGCACGCAGTGCCGCGAGAGAATGCAATATTAAGCATCAGATGTTGCATATTCGTCTCCTTACCGGATAAAAGTTGAACAGGTTGCAGAAGTCTAAAAAATATCCGAATTTAAAACAAGCCTCTTGCGACTCCTTTTTAAACGTTTTTACGGCATTTTATGCTGCCCGACAGGGAGCTTGGGGCATCAGATCCCCGAGAGTAGCCGGTACTCTTCCAGTACATAGGTATCCGTCATGCCGCTGACATAATCGAGCAGCAGCCGCACCCGGTAATACCACTCCTGCTCGTTCTGGCAGGCAAAGCGCGGATCCGGGGTGGCGATCGCCAATCGATAGGCCTTGAGATGGCGGGCCGAGAGGCGGTGATAGAGGCGGCGCGCAAAGAAAAGCGCCTGACTCCCCTCCCCGGCCAGCAGGCGGGCAAACTGTGGCGCTGGCAGCGACAACAGGCAGGCATAACTGGTCAGCACCCCGCGCAGCGCCGCATACCCCTCCAGCTCGAGGGCCTCTACTTCGGGGCGCATAAAGACCAGCTCGCGGGCCACCCGCTTTAGGATATCGAGCACCCGCGCCGCCGGCGCCTGACCGTGCAGCAGCGCTTGCGGATAGGAGCCCTGCAAAATGGCCTGATGTTCGCTGACATAGCTCTGCGCCGCCAGCGCCACCAGATCCCGGGTCAGTTGCTGGCGAAAATGGGGGAAAAAGCCCCGACCAGAAGCCAGCGCCTCATCCAGCAAGGTGCCCATGTAGTCACTCTGGTCAGCGGCCCGCAGTGCCGCCAGCAGTTCACCCTGAGTCAGGATCCGCCGATCTACCGCATCTTCCAGATCGGCGATGCAGTAGGAGATGTCATCGGCCGCCTCCATGATGTAGACCAGCGGATGACGGCAGCCCGGGGCCAATCCCAGGCTCTGACCGAGGGCGCGGTAGAGCGGCTGCTCACTGAAGAAGATGCCCCGCTTGCTGCTCCAGCCATGATGCTGGCCATAGCTCACCCCGGGTTGCGGCTGCTGCGGGTATTTGCAGAGTGCCGCCAGTTGTCCAAGCGTCAGGTTGAGCTCGTGCAGGCTGTGCACCAGCCGCAAGCTCTGGGCGTTGCCATCAAACAGTTGCAGATCCTGACGCAATTCAGCCCACTGGGCCGAAGGTGGCTGCGCCAGCGCCTGCTGATAGAGGGGATCGAGCATCTCGCCGAGCCACTGGCTCATCACCTGCTCGCCAAAGTGGCCAAACGGCGGGTTGCCCACGTCATGAAGCAGGCAGGACATCTCCACCAGATTGATAAAGGCCCCTTCGCAGACCGTTCCTGCTGGCAAGGCGGCCAGAATGCGGCGGCTGATCTGGCGACCGGTCTCCTGCACCTCCAGCGAGTGGGTGAGGCGACTGCGCACCGAGGCCTTCACATCGAGCGGAAAGACCTGAGTCTTCTGCTGCAACCGGCGCACCGGTGCGGCCTGCACGATACGGGCGCGATCCTGCTCGGTCGCCTCCAGCAGCTCCTCGTCCCCCCAGGGGTGGATGCGCACGGGGGTAATCAAACGGCTATACATCTCGCAGCTCCTTGCCAGCAACTTCCATCAGACTCAAGACAACCTCCAGCCTCAAGACAGCAACCAGCGCCGCAGACGGGCAATATCGCCCGGATATTCCCGGCGCAGCGTCTCAATCCAGTCTTCCACGTTTTCCCACCAGGCGGGATGATCCGGGCTCTGGATCAGCTGTGCCGTCTGCTGCAATCGGCGCAGGCCAATGGAGCCTGCCGCCCCTTTTATCTTGTGTGCCTCTTCCACCACCCCAGCTTGATCCTTGGCAATCATGTTGGAGTCGAGCACTGCCATGTAGTCCGGCATCATCTTCTCGAACAGATCGACGCTGGAGAGCAGCACCGGCTTACCCACGGTATCGGCGTAATCGGTGAGGAAGGGGATATCCAGCAGGGCATCCTGATTGCCCGCATCAGCCTGCTCGTCCGCTTCATCCTCGGTCAGATCGGCAAACAGGTGACCAATCACCTCCCGCACCGCTTTGGAGCCAAGCGGCTTGTTGATCACATCCTGCATGCCGTGATCCCGGTAGTACTGGCGATCGCCGGTGGAGTTGGCGGTGAGCGCCACCATGGGTGGCAGGCTGTCGCCATAACGCTCCAGCAGGGTTTTCGCCACATCGAAGCCTGTCATATCCGGCAGCTGGATATCGAGCAAAATGAGGTCGAAATCATCCGGGTTGGCCATCGCCAACGCCTGGGTGCCGTCCCGTGCCACCTGCACCTGATGACCCAGCTTGCCCAGCAGGGCGCAGGCCACCGTCACGTTAAGCTCCACATCCTCCACCAGCAGGATATCGAGGGAGGGCATCTCCTCCTCCTGCTCTGGCAACACAGGCTCGGCGCAAGCCACTTCCAGCTCGGCGGTGAAGCAGGAACCTTCGCCCGGATCGCTATCCACATAGAGCTGCCCGCCCATCGCCTGCACCAGCTGACGGGAGACCGCGAGGCCAATGCCGGTGCCGGTGGCGTGCTTCTTGCCCTGCACCTGATAGTACATGGCGAAGATCTTCTCCTGCTGGGCGCGCGGGATACCGATACCGGTATCCTCCACCTCGAAGTGCAGGGCCAGCTTGCCCGGCTCGTCGGCGGGATGGGAGAGACAACGCACGGTGACACCCCCCTCATCGGTAAACTTGACCGCATTGCCCACCAGATTCCACAGCACCTGGCGCAGGCGGGTACCGTCAGCCATCACGAATTGCGGCATGTCGCCATCGCGATCGAAATGGAGATAGAGCCCCTTCTGCTCCGCCTGAATGCGCGACAGGGTCTCCAGCTCGTCGAGGAAGGCAGGCAAGTCGATACGGGTCGGCGCAATTTCGAGGCGACGGCGATCCAGTTTGTCCAAGTCGATGATGTCGTTGAAGATATTGCCAAGGGTCACCGCACTCAGGTGAATGGTCTTGAGCTGCTGATGCTGCTTGGGATCGAGGGGGGTATCCATCAGCATCCGGCTTAAGCCCACGATGCCGTTGAGCGGGGTGCGCAACTCGTGGCTGATGGTGGAGATAAAGGTCGTCTTGTCGCGGCTCGCCTTCTCCAGCTTGTCCTGATACTGCTTGCGCTCGGTGATGTCACGGCCAAAGCCGAGCAGGCCGAGTCGCTTGCCGAAGCGGTCGAAGAAGGGCACCTTGCGCAGCTCGAAATAAGCCTTGCGGCCATCGGGATATTCCAGCCACTGCTCGTAGGTGAGCGGCTCGTTGCTGGCAAAAACCTGCTTGTCGGTCTCCACCACCTTGTTGGCGATCTCCTGCTTGTAGACATCGAACGGGGTCAGACCAATCAGCTCGGCCTCCACCTTGCCGGTCAGCTCCTCCATGGCGCGGTTGCAACCGGAAAACTGCTCATCCTCGTTGCGGTAGTAGACCAGATCGGGGGAGCAGTCGATAAAGGAGCGCAGCAGAGCGGTGCGCTCCCCCAGATGAAGCTGGGCTTTCTCTCGCTGGAACACCTCGTTCTCGAGATCCTCGATGGCCTGCAGACGCAGGCTCTCGGCCCGGTTGGTCTCGGCAATCTGGGCGTTGAGGCGGCTGATGTTCTCCTGCAGCTGGGTATTG
This sequence comes from Aeromonas sp. R10-2, assembly GCF_040908445.1. Taxonomy (NCBI): domain Bacteria; kingdom Pseudomonadati; phylum Pseudomonadota; class Gammaproteobacteria; order Aeromonadales; family Aeromonadaceae; genus Aeromonas; species Aeromonas sp. R10-2. The sequence goes on from NZ_JBFODS010000087.1 coordinate 38,060, forward strand.
AGCTCCAGATCCCGCTCGCGCATATCTTGCAGCTTGCGCACCATCCTGCTCAGTCGCTGACGGGAATCCTCCAGCTGATCCACCACGATGGAGAGAAAATAGACCGCCCAGGGGGTCACCAGCAGGCCAAAAAAGACCGAGCGAACGAAGTCGATCACATCGATATTGCCGCGCAGGAACAGGGTCACCCCCATCTGGATGGCGACCGCCAGCACGATAATGCCCGCCGCCAGGAACATACTGAAGCGCACCAGTCCCAGCTTGGTCATAAGATCGACATAATATTGCGCCCAGGATTTAATCTGTTTCATCTTATTGTTTTCCCCCGATATTCGCGGTACAGAATACCAGCACAACCGAGTGAACTCTTCTTAATCTCGCACAATTAATTAACGATTCGCCGAATGAAATGAGTGGGTTAGGATAATTGGCAATATTGAGTCAGTTGCCATTAAGGTTTTTTCTTTATACTCACCGGCCGAAAAAATTCACTACCATTTAATTTAGGAGTTATCCGATGCGCAATACCACCTTGCTGGGCCTGGGCCTGCTGGTCGCAAATAGTGCTTATGCTGATTTGGGTGAAATTCCCAAGGAGTCTGGCTGGTCCGGTTTCCTGCTTGGCGGGGTCAGTGTCATCAATTACGAATCGAATTTTTATAGTGGTGATGATGAAAACCGCCGCCTGAGCGGACTGGGCAGTGCCGAGAGCAGCTCCGCCGTTGCCCCGCTGCTTAACGCCGATATCCGCTACACCTTTGCCGATACCCGCACCCAGGTCTTCCTCGGTAACCTGATCCAGGATGCCATCCGTTTCGACTTCACCCAGCAGCTCGGTATCCGTCAGGAAATGAGCGACAAGGGCATCGTAGCTGGCTCCGTGGTCTTTAATGCCATGCCGACCGAGCAATGGAGCGATCCCTTCGCGGTGGGTGTCGACCGTCAGTCGACCGATATCAAGTCAAAAGGGGTTCGCTTCGCCTGGGACAGCATCTGGGGTAGCAACTTCAATGGTAGCCTGACCACCCGCAACATCGAGGTGGATGAGGAGCGCAGCGGCAGCCAGTACGGCGCCGATACAGCAGCCAAACTGGATCGCAACGGCAAGATCCACGCCCTCGACCTCTCCTACAAATGGCAGCTGGCACCCGGTCAGATGCTGGAGCCAGCCTTTATCTACCGCCAAGCGGATCTGGATGGCAGCGCCCAAAGCTACAAGAGCAACGGCCTGCAGTTGACCTACGGCATGCGCGCTTCCCAGTGGTCTTTCGTCAGCAACGCCTATCTGGGCCAGACCAAATATGATGAGGCCAACCCGATCTTTGGCCAAAACGCCGACTCCGACGAGTTTGCCCTGACCGGTACCTTCTTCTGGCACCGCCTGTTCGGTATTGCGCCGCTCTCGGCAACCTTTACCGCTGGCTACGCCAAGTCCGATTCCGACATCAACTTCTACGATTCTGAATCCGTGATGTTCAACACCGGCCTGCTCTACAACTTCTAACAACGGTTGTTCGCACCGATACAACAAGGCCACCCGAAGGTGGCCTTGTTGCTATCCGGCATTTGCCTCAAATACCCAGAGAGTCGAGCAGATCGTCGTGATCGTTGGCAACCGGGGCCGCAGCCTGAGCCGGCTTGGCGGCATCCTGCTTGGCCTGGGCAATCAGCGCATCGGGATCCAGCTCCTCGTGCTCCATCCCCTCATTGTGGATGCGGATGAACTCGGTTTTGTCCATCGCCAGCTCCAGATAGAAGATATTGTTGCGGGCGGTGAAGAAGGTGACGCGGCGGGACTCCGGGCTGTCGAGATTGGTATCGACGCTCAGCATCACCTGCTTGTTGAGCGCCAGCATCTTCGGCTGGTTCTGGGTGATGTGGGTCTGCAGATCCCGGCCCACCTTGACGGTAAAGCTGCCGACGATCTGGTTCATCAGCTCGCCCATCACGTTGCTCACCTCGTCAGAGGTGTGGGAGATGGCGAGATCCTCTTTGGAGAGTCCCATGCTCAGCATGTAGCTCTCGTACAGCTCCATGGCGGCGGCGGCGGAGAAGTTGATTACCACCAGACCGGAAAAACCGCCATCAAACAGCACGAAGCAGCCGATATCCGGCTTGAGGCAGGTCTTGCTGATCCGCTGCACCATGCCGGAAAACCGCACCTGACTCATGGTCGCGGCACTCAAAACGTCCGTCACCGAGTTGCACAGGCTGAGCAGCACATCCTCTGTGGTCAATACGGCATCGTCATCGGATCTTGTCACTATCATGGGACCTTCCTGAACATCGAAAATGGGCTTATCTATACCATAACTCTAACAGATGGCGCGGCCCGGAGACTGAAATAGCGACACGCCTCTCAGTTGACTCCGTTATCAGCAGCCACAGGGGTGAAACCGCTCAGCTTGGCGAGCCGGGCACGCCATATATCGGCCTGCTGCGCCAAAACTTGTGGCTCGTAAGGCACGACCGGATGAGCTCCCCAGATGGGGCCTGGCCAGGCGCGATCCGTCGCAAAGCGGGCGACATGGTGAAGATGGAGTTGCGGCACCAGATTGCCCAGCGCGCCGATGTTGATCTTGTCCGGGCTGAGGGCCTGTTCCATCAGGTTGGCGACAGAGCAGGACTCCTGCATCAGTTGTTGCTGCTGCTCCGGAGCCAGATGGTGAATTTCCCGCAGATTGGCTACTCGCGGTACCAGAATGAGCCAAGGATACTGGCTGTCTTTGGCCAGCAAGACACGGCAGAGGGGCAGATCCCCGAGCCACCGGGTATCTGCCTGCAGGCGTGAATGCAATTCAAACATGAAAACCTCGTTGAGTACGATGAACAGAGCGCCTGAAAAAAGGAGTGTCCACGTTACTGCAACGGGCAGAAAACTTAAAGCTGTGGGACGGCCCAACCGATAAAGCGCTTGCGCAGGGCCGGGTCTGCCTGGAGGAACAGCTGCTGCAACTGCCCTTCCAGCTCGCTGGCTGCCACAACGAGTTGAGCCCCACCAGCGGCCGTGGCCGTTGGCTGCGTAGCAACGGCGCCAGCCGTCAGCGCCGCCTTGCCGCCGCTGCGGTTGTATTCAGCCAGTTTGCCGTTCCAATCCACCCCAAGCAGCATGCCGCTGGTCACCAGCACATCCTGCTGGATAGCAAGCGCGTGGCCATTCTCCTGCAACGCCACCACAGGAGCCTTGGCATACGCCTGCATCCCCCGCTCGTCTCCCGGTACGCTGGCCGTCAACTGCAAATGCTGATTGCTGCCCTGATAGCGCACCACCTGCGGCTCTGAGCGTACCTGCCGATCATTCTCGCTGCTGCTGCGACTGGGGATCACCCCCTCGAAGCGCACCAGCAGTTGCTGCTCTCCATCCGCCAGGGTGGCATGCTGCTCATCTTGCAAGGTGCCGTTGCTCACCGCGAGGATGCGGAAATTCTCCGGCACCTTCACTTCCACCATGGCCTGTACACTGCCGGCCCCCAAGACTGCACAGAGCAGCACAAAACCGGTCAACCCTCTATTACTCTTCATTCCCGCTGATCTTCCTGATGCCGATGATGGGCGCAGGGTAGCAGCCGAAGATGACAGAAAAATAACGCCGCTCAGAACAGGTAGTGGGGCCGCTCGGTAAACCACTGGGCCAGCACCTGCTTGAACAGCCGGATCTTGCGCGGCACCCGCCGCTGCTGGGCATGCAGTACATGGAGCTGATGCAGCCCGCTCTGCCATTCGTCGAGCACGGTCACCAGCTCTCCCGCCGTCAGCAGCGACTCCACCAGCATCAGCGGGCACTTGGCATAGCCCATACCGGCACGCGCCAGTTGCAGCACTGTGCTGTAGTGGTTGGCTCGCACCTTGCCCTGCACCAGAATGTGGGCCTCTTCCCCCTCACGGATAAAGTGCCACTGCTCCCAAGCCGGATTGTGCCCCTGCAACATGCAGCTGCGCCCGCTCAGCTCATAGGGAGTGGCGGGACGCCCCTCTCGCGCCACCAGTGCGGGGCTCGCCACCACCACATCCTTGAGCCGCCCCAGCGGCAGGGCCACCAGATTGTCCGGCACCTCACTCATGGCGCGCAGGGCGATGTCGTTTTCTCCCTGACTCATGTCGACCATCTGGTTGGTGAAATTGAGTTCCACCTCCACTCCCGGGCAGAGCGCGGCAAAGCTGGTCAGCAGTTCGCTCACCATGCGGTCGCCAGTGCTGACCGGGCAGGTAAAGCGCAGTCGTCCGCAATCCTCTTCGGTCAGCGCCTGAATATCCTGCTCCGCCTGCCGAGCCAGCGCGAAGATCTCCCCCGCCTGCTGATAGAGGGTCTTGCCCGCCTCGGTCAGACTGAGGCGGCGGGTGGTGCGCTGCAACAGTTGTGCATTGAGGGAGGTCTCCAGCGCGCTGACATGGCGGCTCAGCATCCCCTTGCTCACTCCCAGCGTATCGGCAGCGGCCGAGAAACTGCCGCGCAGCACCACTTCATAAAAACTGGCCAGATGGGCGATATCCATCATTAGCTCCAATATGGAAACAATGGGTTTATTTTACGCGCTTTTTCGCATTTTATGTTGCGCTAGAATCGATACATCCCAACCAGGAGTGATGCAGATGAAAATTGTGATTGTGGGTGCCTCCGGCACCGTCGGCTCCGCGGTCAGTGAACTGCTTGCCAAAGATCATCAGGTGATCCGGGTCGGCCACAGCCGTGGTGATGCCACGGTCGATATGCGCGATCCCGCCTCCATCAAGGCGCTGTTTGCCAAGGTGGGTCAGTTCGATGCGCTGGTGGTAGCCAGCGGCAACGTGGCCTTCAACGGCCTGACCGAGATGACCGACGAGCAGTGGCAGGTGGGACTGGAGAGCAAGCTGATGGGCCAGATCAACCTGACCCGAGCCGCCATTCCCTATCTGACTGACAAGGGTTCCATCACTTTGATCAGCGGTATTCTGAGCGAGGAGCCGATCAACTGGGGCGTGAGCGCCAGCACAGTCAACGGCGCCATCGATCACTTTGTGAAAGCGGCCGCCTGCGAGCTACCCAGAGGCCTTCGCATCAACGTGGTGAGCCCCACCGTGCTGGCGGAGTCGATGGACAAATACGCCGACTTCTTCCCGGGGTTCGTGCCGGTGCCAGCCGCCAAGGTGGCGCAGGCTTACAAGAAGTCGGTGTTGGGCATCCAGACCGGTCAGGTGTTCAGGGTCAACGGCTAATCGCCGCTCGCTTGCCGCCAGACCAGCAATAAAAACGGGCCCCATAGCGGGGCCCGTCTGTTTCTCTGCCTATCTCCTTCGCCATCAGCAAACGTTTGTTTTTTGACGACAAAAAAAGAGAGCAACCCTTAGTCGATCAGACCGTACTGATCGCGCAGCACCTCGATGATCTCCTGCTTGGGATTGGCAGAACGCGCCAGCTTGTGGCCGATGATCTTCTCGGCGATCCCGACATAGGTGTTGGAGATATCCATCATCACTTCGGTCGGCAGCTTGTTGTCGCGGGCCAGGGCAAAACGTTCCGGCATGCGGTTCTTGTTGAGCAGGATGTCCGGATCCGGGAAGTGGTTGAGCAGCCACTGACGGAAACCCTCTTTCGACTTCTCGACAATCTGACCGTCGCGCAGGGCCGCGCCATCCCAGATACGGGAGCTGTCGGGGGTGCCCACTTCATCCATGTAGATGAGCTTTTCATTGCCCGCCGCATCGTGGACGTAACCAAACTCGAACTTGGTATCGACGAAGATCTGATCCAGCCCGGCCAGCGCGTCGCTAATGACGTTGAAGCCCTCTTTGAGCAGCACTTCGTAGCGGTCGATATCGGCCGGCTTGCTGAAGTTGAAGCCCTTATAATGGCGCTCGATATCGGCACGGGAGACGTTGACGTCATCGGCTTCCGGCACGCCATCCAGCCCTTTCAGCACGCCCTTGGTGGAGGGAGTGATGAGGATCTCCGGCAGTTTCTGATCCTTTTTCAGCCCTTCCGGCAGGGTGATGCCGCAGAACTCGCGCTCGCCATCCTTGTAGGCACGCCACATGGAGCCGGTGATGTATTGGCGGGCAATCGCCTCGATCATCACCGGACGGGCTTTTTGCACGATCCAGACGAAGGGGTGCGGAATATCCAGAATGTGGCTGTCGGCCAGTCCCTTCTCCTTGAACAGCTTGAACCAGTGGCTGGAGATGGCGTTGAGCGCCGCCCCTTTGCCCGGTACGCCGTTCAGGCCATCCACACCTTGCCAGATGCAATCGAAGGCCGAGATGCGATCGCTGATCACCATGAGGGCGAGGGGCGCATCGGCCGGCACATCATAGCCTTTCTCTTTTATGAGCCGGGCACTGTCTTCGGGGGTCAACCAGTAGACGCTGCGCACTTTGCCGGAATGGACAGGTTTATCGGTACGGATCGGCAAATCGTCATTCACCGCCAATACTTGATCTGCAAGACTCATGGCTAATAACACTTCCTGTTTGTGGGGGGTAAACATCGCGAGTTACTCACCTGCGCGCTCTGTTTGCAACGGGCTGGCAAGGGGGCTCGCATCATCGAAAACCGCTCGGAATCACCGCGTTTTCAGGGGGATTCAGATAACAAAACAGGGGCACAAGGCCCCTGTATTTATTCTGCTTTTGCTGCTGCCTGATCGGCCAGCCCCTTGGCGAACGCCTCGGACAGGCTGATATACATCTGGGAGATAACCCCGGACGATACCGGCTTCTTGTCCTTGTCGAACAGGGTGATGGAGGTCTTGCCTCCCGCCATTTCGCCAAGCTGGAAGCGGTATTTCTCCTCCTCCAGTTTGAACGGCTTGCTCCCTTTCGCCTTCCAGAACTCGGCGCCCGGCTCTTCGTACTCGACGTCGATCCAGCCCAGTGACTGCTGGGTATCCTTGATGGTGAAACCGTAAGCGGGCAGTACCTGGTTGAGACGACGCCACACCTGATCAAAGGAGCCTTCGGCAATCCAGGCGCTCAGCTCGTTGTTGTCCAGACCCAGTTGCAGACCCATGCCATCGTTGGACTTGTGCTGCTCGCGGGCTTTCAGCTGGCTGTCGTAATAGAGAGAGAACTGGTTCAGCACTCGCGCAGCATAGCGCTGGGCATCGGCTGGGGTCAGCTTGTTGCTGGTCTCGCCGTCGATGGTCTCTTCGTGATCCAGTACCCGGACCGACATATTGACGGCGTGGCGCTGGGCATCGTTGCGCACGGTGAACTGGTAACGCTGACGGATTTTGAAGTCTTCGTCATCTTCACCCCAGCCATCGAGGGCGACTGTGTTGTCAAACCAGCCGGTCTGCAATACGCCATCCTGCTGATCCAGCTTCTCGGTGGTGACCTTGTATTTGGCCAGGAAGTTCATCAGGAACGACCAGGTATCGCGCTCCACGCTCTGGCTGGTGCTCAGGGCATAGAAGGCAACGGTCGGTTCGGTTGCGCTCTGCACCACCTGACTGCCCGGTACCACTGTCAGCAGTTGAGCGGGTGGGCGCACATCGACCTGGGCGCCGAGGGCACCTTCACGGCTGCTTTCGGGAAGCGGCGGGATGTCGTACTGGCTGTTGAAGGTGGGGGCACTCAATCCTGCGGGGATCAAGAACGCGCGGCCCTCGAGGCGGGCATCTTCGTAACCGAAGTCGCGGTTGGCCATTTTGCGATCCTGGGGGGTGCTGCAACCGGCCAAGACGGCCACAGTCGCAACGCTCAGCACCAGACGGGCTCTATTTCCCTTTCCATTAGATTTAAACACTCGCCATCAACTCCGCTGTGGTCAGTGCTCGCGCCATCAGCTGTTCGCCCTCGGGGGTGAGGTCAACCAGCGGCAGACGCAAGGTGGCTGTTGCAATCAACCCCAGTTGGGCACAGGCCCATTTCACCGGGGTGGGGCTCGGTTCGCAGAACAGAGTCTTGTGCAACGGCATCAAGAGATTGTTGATGTCATGCGCCTGCCCGGCATCACCGGCCAGCGCAGCACGACACATGTCGGCCATCTGGGCCGCTGCAATATTGGTGGTGACCGAAATCACGCCATCGCCACCTTGCAGCATAAAATCACAACCAGTGGCATCGTCGCCACTGTAGAGAGCAAACTCCGGCCCGCACAGCTCGCGCAGCAGCGGGGTGCGGCTCAAATCGCCGGTTGCCTCTTTCAAACCGATAATGCCGGGAACCTTGGCCAGACGGGCCACGGTCTCCGGTTTGAGATCGCAACAGGTGCGACCGGGCACATTATAAAGAATTTGGGGCAGACCACTAGCCTCGGCGATCGCACAATAGTGGCGATAGAGACCTTCCTGAGTGGGCTTGTTGTAGTAAGGAGTCACCGAGAGGCCCGCCACCACGCCGGTTTTGGCCAGTCGCTTTGCCAATTCAATGGCATGGGCGGTATTGTTGGAGCCGCAACCGGCGATGACGGGAATGCGTCCGGCGGCATACTCAACGGTCTTTTCAACGACGGCGATATGCTCCTGCTCGCTCAGGGTCACCGATTCCCCTGTGGTACCCACCGCAACAATGGCGCTGGTCCCGGCGCTGACATGATAGTCGACCAGTTTGGCCAGACTGGCCCAATCGACTTCACCTGAAGCCAGCATGGGGGTAACGAGCGCAACAATACTACCGCGTAACATGGACTTTTCTCCCGATTTTCAGGGGCGTAATGGTAAAGCTGACCCCTTTGAAAAACAAGGGAGAGAGGGGGCAAGCCGTGATACCATCCGGAACAAAAAGTAATGAACGAAAGTCGGCAGCGTCCCTCAGGGAGTGGTCATCAGGGCCGGAGGGTTGGCTTGCCAGCGCGGCTTTCGCAACGAAATAACGGACGAGAGAAGATTTATGACTCACTACTTGGTCGTAACGGCCATCGGCACGGACAGGCCTGGCATCGTCAATGAAGTGACCCGCCACGTCAGTGGCTGTGGTTGCAACATTGTGGACAGCCGCCTTGGCATCTTCGGCAATGAATTTACCTTTATCATGCTGCTCTCGGGCGACTGGAACAGCATGATGCAACTCGAAATCAGCCTGCCCCTGCGTAGCCAGGAGTGGGATCTCATCACCATGATGAAACGCACCGAACGCCACCAGTCCCTGCAGTATGACGTCCGCGCCAGTGCCGACCTGTTGATCCGCGACGAGCCCGGCATCGTAAGCCAGTGCACCCAGTTCTTCAGCGAACATGGCTGGAACATTCAGGCGATGCAATCAATGACCCTGGAGCAGCAGCCGTTCAACCTGCTGAAGATCAGTTTTCAGCTCAATCTGGCCAGAGAGGGTGAAGTGGAAGGTTCGCAAACCGCCTTCGCCGAATTCTGTCGTCAACTGGGTGCCGAATCGTTCGAGTTTATCGTCAATCGCAAACACGCCTGAGGGCGTTTTACCCGAGGAGACCCCATGCAACCACTACAAGCTGGCAGCCCCGCCCCCGATTTCTCCCTGCCCGATCAGAATGGCAATCAGGTCAGCCTTGCTGGCCTGCGCGGCAAAAAAGTACTGGTCTACTTCTATCCCAAGGCGATGACCCCCGGCTGCACCACCCAGGCCTGCAGCCTGCGCGATGTGAACGCCGAGTTGACCGCCCTCAATGTGGTGGTGCTTGGCATCAGCCCGGACCCGGCCAAACGGCTGAAAAAGTTCGAAGAGCGGGACCAGCTCAACTTCACCCTGCTGGCTGATGAAGACCACGCCGTCGCCGATGCTTTTGGCGTCTGGGGCCCGAAGAAATTCATGGGCAAAGAGTATGACGGCATTCACCGTCAGAGCTTCCTGATCGATGAAGAGGGCAAGATTGCCCACCACTTCGACAAGTTCAAAACCAGCGATCACCATCAGGTGGTACTGGATTTCCTCAAGGGATAACCCTCCCCTGCGTCATTGAAAGGCCTGCCATGCAGGCCTTTTTTGTCTGGCCAGCAAGCCCTTGCCAGTGGATTTTTCTCACCAACTCCCCCGCCCAGATCAAAAAATTCATTTTATATATGGGTTAACGTGACCCAAGAATCATCTTCCAGCGAGATATCCCATGAACATGAGCAACACTGAGCGTTTGATCCTGAGCAACCAGTACGAAATTCTGGCGAAACTCAATCCGGAGAAAGCGGACGCCTACCAGCGCGCAAGCACCATCATCGAGCGCGGCTACTGCCTGCAGATCCTCGAGCTGGAGAAGAGCTTCGGCCATCTGGATCTGGCGACCTGCCAGGAGGTAATCGACACCCTGGAGCTGCACCACGCACTGGCCATCTCATGGGGTAATCTGGATGCCGCCGATCAGGGCGAGATCAACGCCAGCCGTCTGGAGTTCAACGGCTACAGCCGCAGCCAAGAGCGTGAGCTGGCTGACTACGTCTGCTTCCTGCTGGAGGTGGACAAGCGCTTCCCCGAGCTCAAGTGCCCGTGCGACGAGCTCTCCAGCGACATCGCCATGCGCGACAAGTACCAGCGGATGCTGCAGGTGTGGCGTCAGTGTCCACGTCAGTACAAGCTCTCCATCCAGGAGATCCGCAAGGTGCTGGCGGCCTGATCCACACACCGGCCACAACAAAAAAGGCGCCACTGGCGCCTTTTTGCATCTGAAACGGGTTATTCGTAGAGAAAGGATTTATCGAGCTGCTGGAAGGCGGCCTTGAGGGTATCGGCCAGCTCTTCATAGCGCGGCTGAGACACCAGCTGACGACGGCCACCCTGCTCATTCATCTTGCCGTTGATCTCCCGATACCAGCTCGCCAGCGACGGGGGTAAACGGGTGTCGGCACGCTGGCCGAGCCAGTAGTAGCCCTGCAGCGGCAAACTGAGCAGAAACAGCACGGAAGTGATGACGGAGGGCCAGTAGTGCAGCTCGCCAAACTGGAACTGCAGCATCACGCTCAACACCGCCAGCGCGGGGATCACCTTGAGGGCGAACTCGGTCGCCTTGATCACCCGATTTTCAGGAAACATCGAATTGAGCTCGGGACGGCGCGGCCAAAGCGTCATATAATGGCGGCCTTGCTGTAACTTAGTTCCAAAAATGTTCATGCTCATACTACCTCCGAGCGCTTTTTGAACGTACTAACGGCAAAACCTCGACAAAATTTGATGCAAAGTAACAAAGGTTGAGGATGACTTTGTTATTTTTCAACAATCGGGTTATCCTTTGTACGCCCATTTTTGCGTCAAAAGCTTCTTGCTATTGACCTGTCAGGGACGTCTGGATTTCGGGTCTTGTATCACTATACAAGGGGCAAGCAACAGATTGCCAACCCTCATAAGGATAAGTTGAAAGTTTTTGGCCGCACCGCGTCCAACGCATCCGCCTACACAACCCAATCTGCGATAGGATTTATTCATGAGTAAGCTGGTTCTTGTTCTTAACTGTGGCAGCTCTTCCCTGAAGTTTGCCGTCATTGACGCAACCACCGGTGATGACCTGCTGTCCGGCCTGGCCGAGTGCTTCAACCTCGACGATGCCCGCATCAAGTGGAAACTGAATGGCGAGAAAGGCAGTGCCGATCTGGGCGCGGGTGCCGCTCACCAGGAAGCGCTGGACTTCATCGTCAACAAGATCCTGCCGCTCAATCCGGAACTGGCCAAGAACCTGATCGCCATCGGTCACCGTGTTGTTCACGGCGGCGAGCGTTTCACCTCTTCCGTTGTCATCTGCGAAGACGTGATTGCCGGCATCGAAGCCGCCGTTCCGTACGCACCGCTGCACAACCCGGCTCACCTGATCGGTATCCGTGAAGCTCGCCGCGTATTCCCGGCACTGGCAGACAAGAACGTGGCCGTATTCGATACCGCTTTCCACCAGACCATGCCGGAAGAAGCCTTCCTGTACGCCCTGCCGTACAAACTCTACAAAGAGAACGGCATCCGTCGCTACGGCGCTCACGGCACCAGCCACTACTACATCAGCCTGGAAGCGGCCAAGCAGCTGAACAAGCCGGTTGAAGAGCTCAACATCATCAACTGCCACCTGGGCAACGGCGGTTCCGTCTGTGCCATCAAGAACGGCAAGTCTGTTGATACCTCCATGGGCCTGACTCCGCTGGAAGGTCTGGTGATGGGTACCCGCTCCGGCGATCTGGACCCGGCCATCATCTTCTTCCTGCACGACAAGCTGGGCATGAGCGTCGATCAGATCAACACCATGCTGACCAAAGAGTCCGGCCTGCTGGGTCTGACCGAAGTGACCTCCGACTGCCGTTTCGTTGAAGACAACTACGACAGCAAAGAAGAGGCCAAGCGTGCCATGGACGTTTACTGCTATCGCCTGGCCAAGTACATCGGCGCCTACGCTGCCGCCATGGACGGTCGTCTGGACGCCGTTGTTTTCACCGGTGGTATCGGTGAAAACTCCGCCCCGATCCGTGAAATCACCCTGAACAAGCTGGGTCTGCTGGGCTTTGACGTTGATCACGACGCCAACCTGAAGGCTCGTTTCGGCAAGGGTGGCGAGATCACCAAGGCTGGTTCTACCAAGGCCCTGGTTATCCCGACCAACGAAGAGTGGGTCATCGCCCACGACGCGCTGGAACTGGTCGGCGCTTAATTGACGCAGTAACTCGAGGCCGCCCACAGGGCGGCCTTTTCCTGATCCCAAAAAATGAACAAGGGGTATAAAGTGGCACGCACTATTATGCTTATCCCGGTCGGCACTGGTGTCGGCGTAACTTCCGTGAGTCTGGGCGTTGTTCGCGCCATGGAACGTCACGGTGTCAATGTCAGCTTCTTCAAACCGGTTGCCCAGCCGCGTCCGGGTGAAACCGGTGCCGAGCGCTCAACCGCCGTTATCCGCGCTGCTGCCAACATCAATCCGCCCGAGCCCTTCACCCTCTCCTACGCCGAGAACATGATCAGCTCCAGCAACACCGATATCCTGCTGGAAGAGATCGTTGCCCGCTTCGAAGAACACGTGAAAACCAGTGGTGCCGAAGTGCTGGTTGTCGAAGGTATGGTACCGACCGACAAGCAGCCCTTTGCCAACAAGCTGAACTACGACGTGGCCAAGGCACTGGACGCTGACATGGTATTCGTGACCCACCCGGGCCATGACTCCAGCCAGAAGCTGAAAGAGCGCATCGAACTGGCCTGCTCCAACTTCGGTGGTGTCAACAACCCCCGTATCGTTGGCTGCGTGATCAACAAGGTTGGCGCGCCGGTTGACGAGCATGGCGTAACCCGCCCTGACCTGACCGAGATGTTCGAAGCCCATCACCACGCTTCCGACGCGGCTCACAATCTGGAAGTGCTGCAAGTGTTCGGCAAGAGCCCGCTGCGCATCCTGGGTTGCATCCCTTGGAACACCCAGCTGATCGCCCCGCGCGCCAAGGATCTCGCCAAGCATCTGGCCGCCAAGATCCTGCACAAGGGTGAGCTGGACAGCCGCCGTCTGCAGACCGTGACCTTCTGTGCTCGCTCCATTCACAACATGGTTGAGCACTTCCGTCCGGGCAGCCTGCTGGTCACCTCTGGCGACCGCTCTGACGTTATCGTCTCTGCCTGCCTCTCCGCCATGAACGGCGTCAAGCTGGGCGCCCTGCTGCTGACTGGTAACTATCATCCGGAGCCGCAGGTCATGGCGCTGTGCCAACAGGCCATGGCCACCGGCCTGCCGATCATGATGACCGGTACCAACACCTGGCAGACCGCCGTCAGCCTGCAGAACTTCAACGTCGATATTCCGGAAGATGACCGCGAGCGTATCGAGCTGGTACAGGACTACGTCGCTGGCCACATCGACAAGCACTGGATCGAGTCGCTGACCGTCAGCTCTACCCGTTCCCGTCGCCTGAGCCCGCCGGCGTTCCGTTATCAGCTGACCGAGCTGGCCCGTCAGGCCAACAAGCGTGTCGTGCTGCCGGAAGGCGACGAGCCGCGCACCATCAAGGCTGCCGCCATCTGTGCCGAGCGTGGCATTGCCCGTCCGGTACTGCTGGGTAACCCGGAAGAGATCCGTCGAGTTGCCGAACAGCAGGGTGTAGTTCTGACCGATCGCGTCGAGATCATCGATCCGGCCGTTGTACGCGAGCGCTATGTGCCGCGTCTGGTCGAGCTGCGCAAGAACAAGGGCATGACCGAAGTGGTTGCTCGCGAGCAGCTGGAAGACAACGTGGTACTGGGTACCATGATGCTGGAGCGCAATGAAGTTGACGGCCTGGTATCCGGCGCAGTGCACACCACTGCCAACACCATCCGTCCGCCGATGCAGATCATCAAGACCGCGCCGGGCTCTTCCCTGATCTCCTCCATCTTCTTCATGCTGCTGCCTGACCAGGTGCTGGTCTACGGTGACTGCGCGATCAACCCGGATCCGACTGCCGAGCAGCTGGCCGAGATCGCCATCCAGTCCGCCGACTCCGCTGCCGCGTTCGGCATCGAACCGCGCGTAGCCATGATCTCCTACTCTACCGGTACCTCTGGCGCTGGTGCCGATGTAGAGAAAGTGCGTGAAGCGACCGAGCTGGCCAAGGCCAAGCGCCCCGACCTCATCATCGACGGCCCACTGCAGTACGACGCGGCCATCATGGAGAACGTGGCCAAGTCCAAGGCACCGAACTCACCGGTTGCTGGTAAAGCCACTGTGTTCGTGTTCCCTGACCTGAATACCGGTAACACCACTTACAAAGCGGTGCAGCGTTCCGCTGACCTGGTCTCCATCGGCCCGATGCTGCAAGGCATGCGCAAGCCGGTCAACGACCTGTCCCGTGGCGCCCTGGTTGACGACATCGTCTACACCATCGCCCTGACCGGTATCCAGGCTGCTCAGGCTGACGAACAAGCTTAATCAGCTCTAACCTGAAAAAACCGATCACAAAGGCTGCTCACCCCAGGTGAGCAGCCTTTTTTATTAAGTATCACTGGAACACCAGTGAAACATGCCATCCGCACCGTGTTGTGCAGAATAATGCCATCCGGCACGTCAACAACGGTTTGAGCAGAGCGTCTCGGGGACGTGTGCTCGTCAAATCAAAGATGCATCTGAAATACATTCCAGATCATAAGGTTGGCTATACGGAGGCATTCATGGCGGAGCGCTTATAGCAAATCTGCCACCATCGGCATGAGAATTTGACCTGTCAGAAGTTGCAGTGAAAAAGACCCGTTCGATACGCTATTTCTCAAAGTGCCCACTCGGCAAAATCCAACATCATGGAGGAATGGAAATGCTGATGAAGAAACTCTCTGCAGTCATGCTGCTGGCCTGCTTGCCCCTGTTCAGCCAACCCGTGCTGGCCACAGATAAGGTAGCGCCCAAGCAAACAACCACGGCCGCGGTCGCCAAGGAGGACGGCAAACTGAATATCAATACGGCCACCCTTGCCGAACTCACCAGCCTGAAAGGGATTGGCGACAAGAAGGCACAGGCCATCGTCGACTATCGGGAAAAACAGGGAAAGTTCACCTCGGTCGATCAGCTGGCGGATGTCAATGGCATTGGCCCGGCCACGCTGGAAGCCAATCGTGACATGATCATCGTCAAATAACGTCCGAGCCCTGCATATACAAATGGGGCAGCCGGTGGCTGCCCCATTTTTCTTGGAGTATGATTGCCGCACTTTCATCTCTCTGGATAGTTTTCCATGAAAAAGACCCCTCTGATCGTTCGCAAGGCCGTGCTCCCGGTAGCCGGTCTGGGTACCCGCATGTTGCCAGCCACCAAAGCCATCCCGAAAGAGATGCTGCCGGTGGTCGACAAACCGCTGATCCAGTATGTGGTGCGCGAAGCGATCGCCGCCGGGATCAAGGAGATCATTCTGGTCACCCACTCCAGTAAAAACTCCATCGAAAACCACTTCGACAAGAGCTTCGAGCTGGAAGCGACCCTCGAGAAACGGGTCAAGCGTCAGCTGCTGGAAGAGGTGCAACAGATCTGCCCGAAAGATGTCACCATCATGCACGTCCGCCAGGGCGAGGCCAAAGGGCTGGGCCACGCTGTGCTCTGCGCCCGTCCGCTGATCGGTGACAACCCCTTCGCCGTGCTGCTGCCGGATGTGCTGATCGACGACGTCGCCAGCAACCTCAAGCAGGACAACCTGGCCGAGATGGTGCACATGTTCGAAGAGAACCAGATCAGCCAGATCATGGTGGAAGCGGTGCCCGAGAGCGAAGTGGACAAGTACGGCATCGCCGACATCAAGGGTGAAGCGCTGAGCGAAGGGATGTCCCTGCCGATGCAGGCCATTGTCGAGAAGCCACCCCGTGACGAAGCCCCCTCCAATCTGGCGGTCGTGGGTCGTTACGTCCTCTCCTCCAATATCTGGCCGCTGCTGGAGAAGACCCCGGCCGGTGCCGGTGACGAGATCCAGCTGACCGACGCCATCGCCATGTTAATGGAGCAGGAACAGGTCAACGCCTACTTCATGAAGGGCAAGAGCCACGATTGCGGCAGCAAGCTCGGTTACATGAAAGCCAATGTGGAATATGGTGTGCGCCATCACGAGCTGAATGGTGAATTCATCGGCTGGCTGAAGCAGTTCGTCAAGCAGTTGTAATCGCTGATAAATCTGTTTTTTATAGACGTATTTAAGGGGCATCAAACGATGCTCCTTTTTCATTTTTGCAACAAAAAATCAATCAAGAGTAAATAAACTCTCAGCAAATCATAATGTTGTAATTTATTCACACATGCTCTATAAGGATTGAGGCGTGTTTCTCGCCCTTGCATAAAAAACTCAAAAAAATATAAGACACAGGTGGAAGTTCCAATGAATAACCCGTCAAAAGGGACCTTTTTAGGTCACCCTAAAGGGCTTTTTTTGCTCTTTAGTACCGAACTGTGGGAGAGATTCTCCTATTACGGCATGCGTGCCGTGCTGGTGCTCTATCTGACCGACCTGACTGCCAACGGCGGTCTGGGCTGGAGTCAGGCAGATGCCCTCAAACTCTACGGTATCTATACCGGTCTGGTTTATATCACTCCGCTGATCGGCGGCTGGCTGGCTGACACCTTCCTGGGTCAACGTCGCGCCATCCTGATCGGTGCTGTGCTGATGGCCGCAGGTCAGTTCACCCTGGCACTGCCCCACGCCATGTTCCCGGATATGGTCAACACCATGTTCTACGCCGGCCTCGCGCTGCTGATCGTGGGTACCGGCCTGTTCAAACCGAACATCTCCACCATGGTGGGTGACCTCTATGAAGAGGGCGATCACCGCCGTGATGGTGCTTTCACCATCTTCTACATGGGCATCAACCTGGGTTCCCTGCTGGCAGGCGTGATCTGTGGTGCTGCCGCTACGGCCTACGGCTGGCAAGCTGCTTTCGTCGGCGCCGGTATCGGTATGCTGCTCTCTCTGGTGATCCAGGCCACCATGGCCCAGCGTTTCCTGGGTGACATCGGTCGCGTCACTGCCGCCCAGCGCGCAGCCGCCCTGCGTACTACCGAGCAGAAAGCACCGCTGACCAAGCAGGAAGTGGATCGCATCAAGGTTATTCTGGTACTGGGTCTGTTCACCATCATCTTCTGGGCCGGCTTCGAGCAGGCCGGTGGTCTGATGAACCTCTACACCCAGGAGTATACCGACCGCATGATCGGCAGCTTCGAAGTGCCGACTGCCTGGTTCCAGTCCCTGAACCCCTTCTTCATTATCACTCTGGCACCGGTCGTTGCGGCCATCTGGATCAAGCTCGGCAAGAAAGAGCCGAACTCTCCGGTGAAATTCGCCATGGGTCTGCTGTTCCTGGCTATCGGCTTCCTGTTCATGGTCGGTGCCGTGCTGCAGCAGGGTGGTGACAACACCGTCAAGACCTCCATGTTCTGGCTGGTTGGCGCATACCTGTTCCACACCCTGGGCGAGCTCTGCCTCTCCCCGATTGGCCTCTCCATGGTGACCAAGCTGGCTCCGCTGCGTCTGGCTTCCCTGATGATGGGTGCCTGGTTTGGCTTCGTTGCCTTGGCCAACTACGCTGCGGGCTTTATCGGCTCCTTCGTGGGTGAAGCCGGCCCGATCGCCATCTTCGGTGGCATCGCCCTGGCGGCGGTACTGAGCGCCCTGATCCTGCTGACCATGGCCAACCGCCTGGTTTACTGGATGCACGGTGCCGAAGGCCCGGCCAAAGAGCCGCAAGCTCAAGAGAAGAAACTGCACTCCGCCACCGTCTAAACGGTCAGGATTGTAAACAACAAACAGGGCGCCCATCGGCGCCCTGTTTGTTTTGGCCTGTTTATCAGGCGGCATCAGTGATGACGAACCTGCACATCCAGCGAGCCGCCGCTGTCGCTGCGAAACTGCAGGGCGAACGGTTCATGCCAGCTGCGTTTGTGCAGGGCGTAGTGGCTGCTGCGCATCAGACCAAGGGGTAGGCCGCCGGAGCGCATCAGCCAGTGGGGAGAGGTGAGCCCTGCGTTGGCAAACACCAGCCCATCATGCTGATCAAACAGCAGCGCCGCCATGGCAAAAGAGTGGCGAAGCCCGGACGCCATCAACTGATGGTTGAGGTAGTCGAGCAACCGGTGCGGCTGGCTCAGCAACCGGCTCTCGTTCTGCTGAAACTGGCGGTAGGGGACGTTCATCAAGGATCGCACCAGCGCACCACAAAATGCCGCATCCGTACCCATGATGGGCAGCTCCATCACCAGCACCAGCAGCTTGTCTTCCACCTTGAAGGTATCTGGAATAAACAACTGCCCCAGCCCCTTGAACGTGACCTGCCAGGGACCCCACTCCTGCAAGCCCGGCGGCTTGAGCCCCGCCAGCAGGCGGCTGGCCGCCTTGTCGTGGGCACTGAAATAGTCGATGTGATCCATCAGCTCCAGTTGCTGCGCCCGGCTGGCGCTGCCGTTGAGACACTGTTCAATGCTGCGCTCTACCAGCGCGTAATCCTCGAGGGGTTTGAGCAGATAGTCCCGCGCACCGGCACGCAAGGCGCTGGCGACTGCCTCCATGGTGCTCTGGGCCGAAATGACGATAACCGGAATATGGGGATAGCGCGCAGAGAGGCAGGCGATCACCTCGTGGCCATCCATATTGGGCATATTGAGATCGCAGAGCACCACATCAGGATGGTAGAGGGCCGCCGCCGATAGCCCCTCAATACCATCTTCGGCCTGAAACACCGTTGCCCCGTCCCGTGCGAGGTAACTCACTAACGAGTGGCGAAAAACGGCCTCGTCCTCCACCACCAGGATCCGTAGCCCGGCTTTTGACATCTTGATAAAGCTCTTATTAGTCAATTGGTTATTTAGGTATTAAGACTAGCTCAAAAGTGCGGTCAGCGCGGAAACCCTGCGTCAAAAGTAGACCTCGATCATACGATGGCATCAAGAGAACCCCATCCGTCCGCGTAGCTCTATTCGCTCGGGAGGCCCCGCGACTACGACCGCCATCCGAATTGTGCAAGTGGGCGCCATAAGGGATAATGCCCCCCACTCCAGCTCGTGAAGAAGACCATGACCCCAGCCGAATACAGCGCCCTTGCCCACCCAAGATTGTCCCATCCGGCTCGCAGTCTCTATACCCTGCAGCTGCGCCGACTGGTGCTGGAAAATCAGGCGGCCCGGCTCAACTATCCCGAGCTGGGTCGGGCGCTGGCGGTGGTCGATCCGGGTGATCCCTGCGGCTTCTCGTTTCAGGTCAATGCCCGCCAGCTCACCGAGCTGTTCGATGAACTGATGGAGGCGGGCCTGCTGCAGGTCGAGGCTCAGCCCGA
Organism: Aeromonas sp. R10-2; assembly: GCF_040908445.1. Taxonomy (NCBI): domain Bacteria; kingdom Pseudomonadati; phylum Pseudomonadota; class Gammaproteobacteria; order Aeromonadales; family Aeromonadaceae; genus Aeromonas; species Aeromonas sp. R10-2. Next base: position 57,659 of record NZ_JBFODS010000087.1, read on the forward strand.
GAGTGAGCACTACCATCAGTGCCCGTTCCAATTGCCATTGCTGACCCAGAAGTTGCGCAGCCCGCTGCCGGAGCGTCCCTTCCAGATGCATCTGCAATGGCGCCCGGACGAAGAGTTGCCTGCCCTCGCCCGTCTGTGCGGAGTGATCGATGCCAGCTACAGCGAAGAGGATCTGGGGGAGTTTATCGCCTACTGGCTGGGGCGCCCCGAAGTGTTCGACTCCCAGCATCAATGGATGCTCAAGTTCATTCGCGCCCTCAAGACCCGCCGCTATACCCGTCGCAAACCGATGGAGGTGCAGGGCTATCAGCAGGTGACGCCGGCCCCGGCAGAGTCGGGCCCCAGCAAACGGGCACAGCAGATGATCGAAGAGGCCAAGAGACTGGCCCAACAGCAGACGCAAGAACCCGCAGCGCAGCAGGAGCCGGATAATGATTGATAGCGGCCCCCGCCTGCAGGCAGAATCAACCCTTTGTCTACCCATCCCTGATCGAGCAGAAGGAGCATTCCATGACTGACCCGCAAGATCCCCTGCGCCAGGAGCTGGAAGAGATCGAAGCCAAGCGCCAGAAGATCGCCAAAGCCAAGCAGGATCACCGCATTCACGACCCGGAATTGAGCCGCCATGTGGGTGGCCTGCTGGAGCGCATTCGTCGCCTGCAACAAGAGACCGGCGGCGGCCAGTATGACTACGAGACCCTGCGCAAGGAGTATGACGCCAAGGCCAACGCCGAGGTGCGCGAGCTGCAGAAGGCAGCCCGTCAGGAGCGGATCCAGAAGCTGATCGCCCAGGCCGACCTCAACCCTGACTGGGTGTTCGACAAGATGGATGCCACAGATCCGGCGCTGCAATATCCCATCGAGACAGCACGTTACTTTATCAGCGGTTTCGAGCACTGGGAGAAGAGCGGTGGCGGCTGCATGCTGATCTACGGCGACTACGGCACCGGCAAGTCAACGCTGGCGGGGGCGGTTGCGCACGAGCTGATCGAGCGTCACCAGAAATCGGTGATCTTCCAGCAGTGGGCCTCCATCGTCGATCGCCTCTTCTTCAACGTCATCCCCGATCAGGATGAGCGCAACCAGTACCGCCGCGCGCTGGAAGAGGTGGATCTGCTGCTCATCGACGAGGTATCGGCCAACCGTGCCAAGATGGCGGAGAGCCAGTCCAGCTTCCTCGGCCATCTGCTGCGCCGCCGTCGCAACCTGTCAAAGAGCGTCATCATCATCACCAACCACACGCCCCAGAGCCTGCATCAGGCGATCGGTGATTTCAGCTATGAGGCGATCAAGGCATTCAATCCGGTGGATATCCACTTGAGCGGCCCCAGCCGTCGCCCCAGCATCGGCAACTACAACGGCTGATGCCTCTCAAAGAGTGCGAGTCGCTGGCGGCTCGCACTCTCTCCTCCCTGCCAGCTCACAAATAGAAACAACTCTCATTTACAGCAAGCGAACAAGCCACTAGGCTAGCCCCTTTTGCCAAGGGAGCTCATCTATGCCAACCACACTGATTTTCGGAGCCAGCCGCGGGCTGGGCCGCGCCTTTACTCATCACGCCCTGAACCAGGGGCACCGGGTCGTTGCGCTGGTGCGCAGCCCCGAGATGGCCATGGAACTGAGTGCGCTGGGAGTTGAGGTGATTGAAGGGGATGCGCTGGATCCGGCTGCGGTGCAGCAGGCATGTGCCCGTGCGGGACAAGATGCTCAGGTCGTCTCTACCCTCGGCAGCTTTCGCCAAACAGTGCCAGTGGACTATCAGGGCAACCGCCATGTAATCGATGCCATGGAGCAGGCTGGCCTGAAACGACTGCTGCTGGTCACCTCCCTCGGCTGTGGCGACAGCTGGCAGTATCTGCCGGAGCGGGCACGCGCCGCCTTCGGTCACGAGGTACGTCTCAAGAGTCTGGCGGAGAGCTGGCTGCAGACCAGCGCCCTCGCATGGACCATTCTGCGCCCGGCGGGCCTGCAGGATGGCGATGCCACCGGCCGCGCCGAGCTAAGTCAGAACAAGGAGTTACACGGACTGGTACGCCGCGCCGATGTGGCCGCCCAAGGGCTGCGCCTGCTGGCGGATGAGACGGCAGTGGGGCAGATCTACGCCATCGGGGATCCCACGCTCCAGCGTGGCTAAAGCAGCAGTAAAACCGCTTAACCCCACCACATAACAAAACGGTCAGCCCTTCGGCTGACCGTTTTTGCTTTACCGCACACGCCATCTCACGGGCGCTTGCCCTATCCCGCTTAACCGGCGGTGGTTTCACCCTGCACGACTGACGGACGAGCAACCGGCAACGACTGCTGCCGCCAACACAGCAGCAGGCAGGCCAGCACGCCGTAGAGCAGCGCCAGACCCCACAGCTGCCACCAGTAGCGGGAGACCTGCGCAAAGTCGGCCCCCATCTGGTTAAGGCGCAGAAAACCCTCGATGGCGGGGATAGTGGGCACCCACTGAGCCAGCCAGTTGAGAGGCGCCGGGATCAGCTCCAGCGGCCAGATAAAGCCCGCCAGAAAGACCAGCGGCAAGGAGGAGACCAGCACCACCTGAGTCGGCAGATCCCGCCGGGTAAAGATCGCCCCCAACACAATCCCGAACCAGCAGGTCGCCAGCAGGAACGGCAGAGCAAACAGCCAAAGCTGCACCGGGTCGGCATGGCGAGCGATGTTGTAGTGATCGAAGCAGAAGCCGAGGAAGTAGCTCACCGGCAGCAGGAACAACCCCGCCAGCACCAGGGTTCTGGCCAGCAGCAGCGGCAACACCGGCGCGCTTTGCCAGTAGCCATGCTCGCCGCGACAGCCGCGCTGGTTCTGGGTCGCCCCCAGGATCCCCGCCCCCATCAGCAGCACCTGATGAAGGATCAGCACAAACACCGCCGGCACCACGTAGTTGACGTAACCCATGGTGGGGTTGAACACCGGCACCACGTTGAGGGCCACCGCATTCCAGCCCATGGCCGCTTGTGGCAGCGCTTCGCCGTGGCTCAACAGCCGCGCCACCTTCACCTGCGCGGCGAGAGTGCCGCCGGCCTGTGCCAGCCCCTCGGCAATGGTACCGTAGACCAGAAAGTAGGAGGCATCACCGGCATAACTCAGGGTAACGCTCTTGCCCAGCATCAGATCCCGATAGAAGTGGTTGGGGATATGCAGGATCCCGCTCGCCTTCCCGGCCATCATCAGCTGCCGCGCTTCATCCAGCGAATTGGCCCGCGCTACCAGCTTCACCTGCGGCGTGGCATCGGCCATAAATTCCAGCTGACGCGACAGCTGACTGCCATCTTCATTGACCACCACCACCGCCTCTTCCCGCGGCAGTTGATGCAGATAGGGTTGGGGGTAGAGGAAGGAGTAGAAGAACACCCCGCCAAACAGGGTGAGCATGATGGCGCGATCCGCCAGCAGGGTGCGTAACTCGAGGCGCAACAGATCGACAAATCCCAGCATCACTCAGGCTCCTTTTCGGCGACTGCCACTGCGGCTGATTGACGGGCCAGTTCGGCCTGCTGTTTGTAACGGCGCACCACCAGCAGCAAGGGAAGCAGAAACAGCAGCAGCGCCCCCAGTTGCGGCAACGCCGATGCGAGAGGCAGACCGTAGTTGCTCTGACCAATCTGCAGCTCCACATAGTGAGAGACCGGCAACAGGCTGCGCCAGAAGCGGGCGAAATCCCCCATGGCGCTCACCGGAAAGGTGACCCCCATAAAGGCGAAACCGGGCGCAGTGTAAGCCCCCGCCAGCGACAGGGCACGGGCCGGATCCCGAATGATGCCGTAGAAAAAGGCCCCCATGGTGACGCAGGCCGCCGAGGCGAGCCCCAGACCCACCACCAGCACCAGCCAGCTGCCGTGCATGGGGTAGGAGAAGCCCTTGAACAGCAGCAGTGTCCAGACAATTCCCCACCCCCAGCCAATCAGCACGTGGGGCAGCAGGGTGCGCCAGAGACCAAACCAGACACCGCGTGTGGTCCAGTCCAGTCCCAGCCGATCGGTACGGGCCAGCGCATTGAGGCCGAACAGCACCACCAGGATCTGCCATACGGCTGGCAGAATGGCGCTCAACAGAAACTGGGCGTAGCTGGAGTTGAGGTTATAGAGCGCAGTGACCTGACTGCTGATAGGCACCGACTGCCCGAGCGCGCCGGGCAATGCCTTGCCGTCGGCCATCGCCTCCAGCACACCGACCTGACCGTTGAGAGTGCCTACCACCTGCGCCAGTGCCGAGTTAACCAGCTTGGCGATGAGGATGAACTGGCCGTTGTTGAACACAGTCACCTGCGGCTGGGTGCCCTGACGAGCATCTCGCTCCAGATGGTTGGGGATCACCACCAGCGCATAGATATCGCCACCGCGCAGGGCGCGCGCCCCGGCATCGATGGAGTCGAACTGTTGCGCCACCTTGAGCCCGGCCGAGCCATTCAGCGAGAAGGCGAGCTGACGCGACAGCACGCTGTGGTCGAGATCCACCAGCCCCACCTTGAGGTCGCGGGCCAATCCTGCCGAGAAGATCCAGCAGAGGATCCCCATCAGCAGCAGCGGCACCCAGCTCATCAGGGCACGGCTGAATGGATCCTGCCACAGCAGCCGAAATTCACGTCCCATCAGAGTTCAACCAGCACACTCATGCCAACCCGCAGCCCCTCAACCGGTTGCAGCGGGCGAGCCTCCACTTGGAAGCTCTTCATATCGAAACCCTGACGGGTATCGGTAGCACGCCAAGTGGCGAAATCCCCCATCACGGCCACATGGGTCACCTTGAAGCGCACCATCTGATCGCCAAGGCCCGGGATGCGGGCATCGAACTCGGTACCGACCGGGAAGCGGGGCAGTAGATCCTCGCGCACGTGGAACTGGGCCCAGGCATCACTCATATCGAGCAGGGTCACAACCGGGAAGCCTTGCGGCGCCAGCTCGCCGCTACGCAGCAACACCTGACTCACTTCACCATTGTGGGGACTGGTGATGCGGGTGTCGGCCAGATAGGCCTCAACCTCGGCCACGGAACCGGCCGCCATTTTGGCCTTCTCGCGGGCGGCGATCTTGGTCTCTTCCCGCGCCCCTTCCAACGCCATCTGGTACTGCTGCCACGCCATCCCTTCGCTGTAGCGGGCGGCTTGCCAGGCAGTCCAGGCCTCGTCGCGTTTTTGGAGCGGCATTACGCCATCGCGGTGCAGGCTGGCAACCCGCTCATAGGTCTTGCCGCGCAGCTGGGCGGCAGCCTTGGCTTTTTGCCACTGATCCTTGGCAGCGGCGATCTGCTGGGCTCGGGCCCCTTTCTCCGCCTCTTGCGCCAGCGCACCCGCTGCGGCCTCACCGGCTTTGGCCTGGCTCAGCTTGGCTTCGATCTCGGGGCTCGCCAGGGTAAAGACCAGTTGATCCTTGGCCAGCTGATCGCCTTTTTTCACCAGCACCTCGTCGATGCGACCCGGCACCTTGGAGGAGACCGAATATTGCTGCGCTTCAATCTGCCCTTGCAGATGCACCGGCTCCGGCTGATAGGCCAGCCAGAAACGCCAGCCGAGCCACACCACCAGGATCACCAGCGCCAATGGCAACAACAGCGGTTTACCCTGGCTCATCTTCTTTTTGATGGGGGGATGGCTCATCACTTCACCTCGACAAACGGGCGACCCTTGACGGTCGAAACAGAGATAGAAAAAGGAACGGACTGGAGTGCGATCATGAGTTCACCTCGATCACCTGACCGTGCTGATATTGATTGAAACTGTTCATCTGGCCGGAGAGTGCCAGCAGGCGGGCCAGCGACACCACATATTGATAAGCCGCCGCCGCGCGCTGGGTCTTGACCCCTGCCAGCTGGTTCTGGGCATCCACCACATCAAGGGAGGTCGAGAGCCCCTGCCCGAAGGCTTTGTCCCGCAGCAGCACGTTCTCCTCTGCCAGCGCCTGGGTGGAAGAGAGGGATTGATACTCCTCCAGCCCCTGCGCCGCTTCGCGCCAGGTCTTTTCCACCAGCAGTTTCAGATCATCGCGAGTCTTGGCCTGCAGCAGATTGACCTGCAGTTCGGCGCTCTTGGCGGCCTGTACCGTCTCGGAGCGGCCATCGCGGCTCACCAGCGGCATGCTGACACCCACCCCCACCAGCCAGTCCGGAGCGGTCTTGGAGGCGAGTGAATCATCTTCATAGAGGTTGTAGTTGCCGAACAGGAACACCTCGGGGGCATATTTGCCCTGCTCGACCCGGATCAGCCCCTTGGCCTGCTCCTTCTTGGCAGTGAGCAGCTTGAGACCGGGGTGCACCTCCAGGGTCTGACTCACCAACCCCTCAAGGCGCGGCAGCTCCTTGTTGACGAACAGGCCGCTGCCCGGCTGGGCATTTGGCAACTTCAGCATGCGGCCAAGGGCCAGCTCGGCGATCTCGAGGCTGCGGCGCGCCTTCTGGGTATCGATACGGGCGCGGTCATAGGCCGACTGGGCGGAGAGGCGCTCCACCTTGGCAATCTGCCCCTGCGCTTCGAGCTTCCTGGCGTGATCCAGATGGCGGGCCAGCCCGTCCTCAATATCCTGCTTGGTCTGTACCACCTGACCTGCCAGCACCACACCGAAATAGGCCTGGGAGAGGCTCTCGAAAGTGGACTGCTCCTTGAGCACCAGCAGCTGTTGCGCCTCGCTCACCTGCGCCTGGCGGATATCCTGCGCCGCATCGATGCGACCGCCGGTAAAGAGCGGCCAGAGCATCTTGACCGAGCTGGTCACGACATTCTGTTTGGTCAGCGGAGTAACAAAGTCGTCATGTGAGAGTTGGGGAAGAGGTACCGGAAATTGGCCCAGTATGCCCTGCAGCGCCTTGATCATCTCCGGATGGTTGGCGATGGGGTTGAGATCCATCATGTCGAGTTCCATCGGCTGATCGAGGTGGGTATAGCTGGCCCCCACATCGACCTTGGGCAGATACATGGATTTGGCAGCCTCGCGCAGCTGCTTGGCCCGATCGACCCCGGCCTGTTCGGCAGCCAGCCCTTCATCCTGTTGGATGACCCGGGTCCAGGCTTCGCCGAAACTGATGGTTTGCGCCTGCGCCGACCCCAGCACGGCCCCCATCAGACACGGCCAGAGTGATTTAATGAACCTTGACGTCATAGATCCCCAATCCGCTTTTATTGCATAAATGTTTGGAGCATTTGCTCGACTTAAGCCCGCTATCATAACGCAAAGCGAGCCTGCAAGTGGACTGACAATTATGCAGGCGTCCGACCCGAATGGTACAGCGCTCACTCTCCGGCAATCTGGCCGTTTTTCAATAACTCCAGAATTTGCAAGCCTTGGCGCGACGTTTTTTTCAGAAAAAAATGGCTGACGCTCAAATACTAACCTTTTCTCCTGCCTAAAAAATGCGTAATATACGCCGCCCTAAGCCGATGGTAACCGTGGAATGCAGATAGGTCCCCACACGCTTGAAACTCCCTTGATTGTGGCTCCCATGGCCGGTGTAACTGACCGACCATTCCGTGAACTTTGTTTGCGATTGGGGGCTGGCATGGCCGTTTCCGAGATGCTGCTGGCCAACCCGGATGTCTGGGATACCCAGAAAACCCGGATGAGGATGGATCACTCTGCAGAAGGCGGATTGCGATCGGTCCAGATTGCCGGAGCCGACCCCGAGATGATGGCGTTTGCTGCCCGCTACAACGTGGAGCAGGGCGCACAGATCGTCGACATCAACATGGGATGTCCGGCAAAAAAAGTGAATAAGAAGTTGGCAGGTTCTGCCCTGCTGCGTGCCCCCGATCAGGTCAAAGCAATTTGCCGGGCCGTGGTGGATGCAGTGGAGGTGCCTGTCACCTTGAAGATCCGCACAGGATGGGATCCGGATAACCGCAATGGCGTGGAGATCGCCCGAATCGCCGAAGATTGCGGTATCGCGGCCCTTGCCGTGCATGGTCGTACCCGTGCCTGCCTCTACAAGGGCGAAGCGGAGTACGACACGATCAGGGCGATTAAGCAGGCCGTATCGATTCCTGTTGTCGCCAATGGTGACATCAACAGCCCGGAGAAAGCCCGGTATGTCCTCGACTATACCGGTGTTGACGCCGTGATGATCGGCCGAGCTGCGCAAGGACAACCCTGGATTTTCCGGGAAATCCGTCATTTTCTTGAGACGGGCACCAAGCTGCCGCCTCCCGAGAGGGAAGAGGTTCGCACCCTGATGAACGAGCATGTAACCAACCTGCACCGGTTTTATGGTGCATATCTGGGAGCGCGCATAGCCCGTAAACACGTGGGCTGGTATCTGGATGAAGAAGAGACGGGCCGAGAATTCCGTAAGCACTTCAATGCCCTGGATTGCGCAGACGCGCAACTTGAGGCACTCGAAGCGTATTTCGATGGATTAGGTTAACAAGATAACTAAAGAGCCGACCGAATATGTTCGAACAAACCCTGACTTCTGATGCATTGGTAACAACTACTCACAATCACGCTGCCGAGCCGACCCAGCGCCCCCTGCGTGACTCTGTGCAACAGGCCCTGCGTAACTACCTGGCCCAGTTGAACGGTCAGGAAGTGATTGATCTGTACGATATGGTTCTCTCCGAAGTCGAAGCGCCGATGCTGGACGTGATCATGCAGTACACCCGTGGTAACCAGACTCGCGCTGCCGTGATGATGGGTATCAACCGTGGCACCCTGCGCAAGAAGCTCAAGCGTTACGGCATGAACTAAGCCATAACAGCTAAGCTATTGAAAATAAAGGCACCATCATTTTATTGATAGTGCCTTTTTCGTTTTGAACCCACATTTGAACCCACACCTACAAGACTAGTTATCATTGTCGACGACTCAACTCGGACTAGCCTGATGAACAGCGTTGACCACATAACTGTACCTATCCTCCCCATGTTGCCTAATGCAAGAGAGGGCCAATGGCCCTCTCTTGCTATCTATGTTGTTGGTCAGTGCAAACAGCACTGCTTGTACTTCTAGCCGCAGCCAAAGGGACACGGCTCGTTGCGGCCAATCTTGATGGGTACCACCACTGGTGTTCGCTACGTTGTGCCAGAAAGTGGGCATGAAGGATACGAGCAGCAAATCGGGCCTTGGTGGCTTGCTCTTGCAGGTGTTCATTGCTGAGCGCCTCCAGCGACGTAGACATGGTTTCTTAACCATGTGTTCTTTATGGTCTCTGTCATCCGGGGGATGTCGCTCCAATGGATAGGCATCTATATCGGTCTCAGGCACAATGTTCGATTAGATAGACCTGATAATGGGTAGTTCAGCTGATGGCACGAATATTAACCAAAGCGCAATTGAGTAAACTGGAAAGCAAAAGCCAAGCCGAGCTGTTGGCTATCGTGCTTGACCTGGCAACGCATCTTCCCCTCGCAAAAAAGCACCTGATTAACCAGTACCTTACTGCTGAGGATGCCTTATTGGCATTGGCAAAAAAAGAGTATAGCAAGCTCACTCGTCGCCCCCCTTCCTGGGATTATAAGGAGGTGGATGCCTTCTTCGATACCTTGCAAAATCAGTTTATTCCGTTGCTGGCCAAGGGGATCGTCGCCTCTCCAAGGGAGGGAGAACTCTTCGCCCTCGAGTTGCTGGCGAATGCCAGAGCCTTGTATGAAAAGATGGATACATCCAGTGGCAGCTGGGAGGACTACCATCTTGCGCTGGTCGAACAGTGGTTGATGGCGATCGCTGCTCAACGAGAGTCTGTCCCCCCAGAGGTGCTGGCTCGTCGATTGCGTGACGGATTGTCAGACATTGATCCATCGATCAGCATTACTTGCCTGTTTGATTACCGTGATGTGCTCGGCTCCCCAGTGATGCGAGCCTTGCGCGATAACTATGCGGCGGCAGGTCTATTGCCAGAGGCGTTGGGGTTGAGCTTTGAGTTGCGTGATATTGCATTCTTTGACTCGGTGCAAAAGGCTGGTCTCTTTAGCCACCCCCGTCAGCAGATTGACTATGCCAGACTGCTGACCGACGAATTACGCGCCGATCAAGCCATCGCGGTATTAGAGGCAATGGACTCGGCTCTGTTGCAGCGCCACCGCCAATTGAACCTGTGGCATCAAGTGTTGATCCGGGCCTATCTGGAAGAGGGACGCCGAGCTGACGCTCATGCTCAGGCATTACGCGCGTTTGCTAGCACACGGGCAAACTCGTTTTTTGCGAGTTATTGCCAAAGTGGAGATGAGCCTAGAGAAGTAGCATTAGGCCAGTTTGTTGCCATTGCCGAATCATGGGGGCTACGCGAGGTCTTGTTGCTGTTGGAGGAGGTTGATGCATGGCCACAACTGGCACAACGGCTTGAGCAATGTACAGATGCAGACTTGCAGGAGGATCTCTCACTCCTTGCTGGTTCAACCGTACGAACCTGGTCGAGCCGCCTCTATCAGCAGGGATTTATCGTGGTGGCAGTGCGGCTACGTCGTCAATTGGTGGCCAATGTCGTTAATCAGGGCAAGAGCACCTACTACACAGGGGCAGCCTCGGATCTGAAAAAGAGCCTGGATTATCAGGCGGCCTTAAAGGTAGAACAAGAGGATGGAGAGAGACCTCTCTGTTCGCCACAGGAGTATCTGAATCAGCTTTATCAGCAGCACAAACGCAAGAGCAGCTTTTGGGAGGCGGTTCGTCAAAAGCTACCGGCCATTACCATGTCGGCGAGCGGTGTGCAGTATCAGGCCGAGAATAAATAAGGCGCTAACACCTTTCACTCGGTCAGTCAGCTTGTGCTGGTGTTCCATGCGCCCTTGGCTGTCCAGCGCCTCGATAGCACTCATCTGGATGTCTCATTGCCACGACATCCTTCAAGCTACCCAAAACAAGAGAGAGCCATTGGCTCTCTCTTGTTTTCGAAATAGGTGTTTTCAAAAAATGTGTTTTCGAAAAAAGTGTTATCGAAAGAAGATCTCATCAAAGTCCGGCTCTTCATCCCAGATGGCGTGCTGACGTGCGTCCCAGCGCTCGGCCAGATAGGGTTTGAGGGTTGCAAGGGTGGTGATGGTCGCCAGTTGTCCATGCAACTGCTTGATATCCCGCTGTAGATAGTGCTGATGCTCCTCGAACGCGAGATCGGTCTTCTTCTTCGAGCGCTGTTTAAACTTGTGCAAGATAACCCCTTGCACTCCCTCCGGGCCACTATAAAAGCAGATCTCGAGCTCACGTTTTTTCTGCCAGAGCGCCGGATTGATGGCCACCAGATTCTCTTCACTCAGCAGCTTGTCTGCCTCGGGCAGATGGGTGTGAGCCAGGTGCAACAGAGTAAACATATCCCGCGTTTCCCACGCATGGCTGAGCTCGCCCATCAGGCGGCTCTTCTCTTCACGCTTGACCGGGTCTTGCTCCCGATCCGGGTGCAGCGTCATAGCCAGCTTGCGATAGAGCTGCTTAAGGCTTGAGTTATCGAGCAGTTGCTCAACCCTGGCAACCTCATCCGGATCGGCCATGTCATGATGATCCTGCCAACGTGCGAAAGCCTCGTCATTGGCAAAGGGGTCATCGCCACAGTCCGGCGCGTCGTCGTCCCACTCATGCTCATCACCGCCCTGTTTTTGGGCCTGGGCTTGCATATAGTCGCGCAGCTTCTCGGGATTTCTGACCATCTCGCGCAGCAGCTCGATATCATCGGGGCTCTCGCCAAACGCCTCTTGCAGCATGTCAGTGATAAAATCGCAGCTCGCCTCGAGCTGATCATCATCGAGCTGGCTGACGCTGCCCGCTTGCACCGCCATATAGAGTGACTCCAGATCCAGCTCCCCCCGAAACGGGTTGGATTCAAGATACCCCATCAATTCATCAATCCAGCCATGGAGCATCTCGCGCTGCCACTGGGTAAAACTTTTGCGGGCGGTGAAACCGGCCAGCCGCTGGCAAAGCTGAAAAATCAGCCCACACTGCTCACGCTCCAG
>NZ_JBFODS010000088.1:0-55141 GCF_040908445.1 Aeromonas sp. R10-2
CCCCCGGTGTCAGAATAGTTGTCGCCTAATCTGAATAATCTAAATGTGAAGACCGGGGGCGGATAAAGAGTGTCGAATGGCTCGTTATTCAAGTGAGCGCAAGGCTGCTTTGCTCAAGAAGCTGCTGCCGCCCATCAATATGTCGGTGGCCGAGTTGGCTCGGCAGGAAAACATCAGCGAGGTCACTCTGTATAATTGGCGCAAACACGCCAAAGACGGAGGGTCTCCTGTGCCCGGGGACAACAAACTGACCGATGAATGGCCCGCCGAGGCCAAGTTCGCCGTCGTGCTGGAAACCGCTGCGCTTTCCGAGATTGAACTCAGTGAGTACTGCCGCCGTAAGGGTCTCTATCCCGAGCAAGTCCAGCAATGGCGCCAAGCCTGTATTCTGGGCCAGCAATCCGCTCGTACCTTACAACAGGCGGAGAAGGCACAGGCCAAAGCGGACAAGAAGCGTATCCGGCAACTGGAGCAAGAGCTGCGGCGCAAAGACAAGGCCCTGGCCGAGGCAGCAGCTCTGCTGATATTGCAAAAAAAGCTCGATGCCTACTGGAGCAACGTCGACGAGGACAACTGACCTCGTTGCCAGAGCGGCAGCAATACGTTGCATGGTGGCGCGAAGCGCTTGAAGCTGGCGCCCGCAAGCATCCTGCGGCCGAGGTGTTGGGGCTGAGTCTGCGCACGCTCCAGCGCTGGTTGGCCGGGCCTGAGCTGAGTGCCGATAGGCGACCGGATGCGGTTCGTTCCATACCTGCTCATGCATTGAGCCCAGAGGAGCGGCAGGCCGTGCTGGACGTCTGCAATAGCCAGGAGTTCGCCTCGTTGCCGCCGAGTCAAATTGTGCCACGGCTGGCCGACCAGGGGCGCTACTTGGCCAGTGAGTCGAGCTTCTATCGCATCTTGCGGGCGGCTGACCAGCAGCACAGGCGTGGCCGGAGCCAGCCACCGCGCCATGTGCCGGTACCAACCAGCCATACCGCGACTGGGCCCAATCAAGTGTGGTCCTGGGATATCACCTACTTGCCGTCACTCGTGCGCGGCCAGTATTACTACCTCTATCTGATAGAGGACATCTACAGCCGCAAAGGGGTGGGCTGGGAAGTGCATGAGCAAGAGTGCGGTGAACGGGCGGCGGCGTTGCTGCAACGGAGCATCATCCGCGAGCAGTGCTGGAAGCAGCCGCTGGTCTTGCACTCGGACAACGGCGCGCCAATGAAGTCAGTCACGCTGCTGACCAAGATGCATGACCTGGGTGTCACGCCCTCGCGGGGACGGCCTCGGGTCAGCAACGATAATCCGTACTCGGAGTCATTGTTCAGGACGCTGAAGTACTGTCCGCAGTGGCCATCAGACGGCTTTGCCAGTCTGGAAGCGGCCAGGGAGTGGGTGCGCGACTTTATGGCCTGGTATAACGAAGAGCACCGGCATAGCCGTATCCGCTTCGTCACACCCAACGAGCGGCATCGGGGTGACGATAAAGCCCTGCTGGCGAAACGGGATGCTGTGTACCAGGCCGCCCGAGCACAACACCCAGCGAGGTGGAGTGGCAAGACGCGAGACTGGACACCTATCGGTGCCGTGATGCTAAATCCGGAGCGGCCCGAGAAACCCGAGCCGGAGCAAAAAGAGGCTGCTTAAAACAGCTTTGCGCGACAACTATCTTGAAAAACGCCGGGAGCAGTCCCCAGGAAGTGGCCCGGTACCACGCGCTCGGGTTTCAGGGCCAGCAGGTTGTCCAGCGCCTTGACCCAGTTACTGCGGGCCGCCTTGGTCTGGCTGTCCGCCATCCAGACATGCACCCCGTGGTAGACCGGTACACCACCAAAAGCAGTCTTGATGGAAGGGGCCCAGAGGTAGGCATTCGGGGTGTTCATCTCTTTGATCTCAATCTTCTCGCCATCCAGCGTCAGGTGGCTGGCGGTCATCACTTGCGGCACGGTCAGGCTCTTCGGTGCGCCCTTGCCGAGGATCGGGCTCCAATAGCTCAGCTTGGCATCCTTGGTCTGGTTGATGTGGTCAACCACGTGTTGATCGGCCAGCACTTTGACATCCGGGAACGCCGCCATGACCGGCTCCAGACCGAAGTAGAAGTCGGGGTCACCGGCACTGATATAGACAGTGGTCAGCTTCTTGCCACTCTTCTTGATCATGTCGACCAGTGCCTGACCATTCTGCACGTCGAATTGGGCATCGATCAGGATGGCCTCTTTGTCACCGGTCACCAGTGAGGAGGAGACCGGGAAGATCGCCTTCTCGCCAGGATTGTAGACGGTCACGCTCAGGGGGGCGGCCAGTACGGCGCCACTCAACAGGGTGGTAGCCAGAGTCAGGTTGCGGATCAGGGTGTTGTTCATCATCTATTCCTCATTAAGTATTCGGGGGTTCATTTGATGGACACAGTGTATTGGATCACTTAAGGTGCAAATACAGCATAAAAAGCACATCACTGTTGCACATATCGAACATATAGAGAGCCGTACATGGATCGACTGACCGCCTTGCGGGTCTTTGTCAGCGTAGTCGAACAAGGGAGCCTGAGCGGCGCCGGAGAGAAACTGGATATGTCGCGCGCCATGGTGTCGCGCTATCTGGCCGAGCTGGAGAGCTGGATGGGCGCCCGCCTGCTGCACCGCACCACCCGTCGTTTGAGCCTGACAGGGCCAGGAGAGGAGGCGCTGAACCGGGCCCGTGCCATGCTGGCTCTCGGCGAAGAAATGGAGCAAATCGCCGTGAAGGGGGATGACGCCCCCAAGGGGCAACTGCGGATCACCAGCAGCTACTCCCTGTCAGAAGCACTGCTGGTCGGGGCGGCCAACGACTATCTGGCGCAATACCCGGGGACGGCCATCGACATTCTGCTGCTCGACAGAACCGTCAATCTGGTGGAGGAGCGGATCGATCTGGCGGTGCGCATCACCAACGACCTCGACCCCAATCTGGTGGCGCGCCGTCTCGGCACCTGCCACTCGGTAGTCTGTGCCAGCCCGGCCTATCTGGCCCGTCATCCGATGCCACACAAGGTGCAGGATTTGGCGCTGCACAACTGCCTCACCTACACCTACTTCGGCAAGAGCCTGTGGGAGTTCAATGGACCGGACGGTCCCGAGTCAGTACCGGTCAGCGGTAACCTGAGCGCCAATATCTCCAACCTGCTTCTGGAAGCAACGTTGGAAGGCGCCGGTATCAGCCTGCAGCCCCGCTACTCGGCCCAACCCTATCTGGAGCGCGGAGAACTGGTGCCCCTACTGACCGACTGGCAGCCCAAGCGCCTCGGAGTCTACGGGGTGTATGCCACCCGCAAGCAGATGTCGCCGCTACTGCGCAGCTTCCTCGATTTTCTGCTGGCTCGCATGGCGGCGGATCCCATCTGGCAGGAGTAAGCACTCCGCACACCCAAACATAACGAAGGGGCCGCTGCGGGCCCCTTCTTCACTCTGATCCCTTGATCAGGCTTCAAATCCGAATGGTTCTGAGTGCGGTGCTTCCGGCTGCGCACTCTCGTCCAGGAAAATATCCCGATAAGCCACATAGATGGAGTAGTTGAGCGCCGGGATCACTACCAGCAGACCTACCAGCAACAGCACAGCGCCAAACAGCAACAAAATGGCTGAGAGCAGCCCCCACCAGAAGAAGGGCCACATATTGCGCCAGCAGCCGAAGAAGCTCAGCCGTACCGCCTGGATGATGCCGATATCGTGGTGGTAGATCAGCGCAGGAGCAAAGGTGACCCCCATCAGCACGGGAATGATGAGCAGCATCCCCACCAGCAATACCAGCAGCAGTTGTTGCAACTGGCTGGCTGAGACCACCATGCTCTCGGGATCCTGCGTCAGCAGCGGGAGCAGCCCCCACATGGAGAGCAGACCGAGACAGACGAGGCCCACCAGGCTGAACAGCAGCAACACCAGCAGACCGCCTAGCATCAGCGGGGTCAACTTGTGGCGAAAACCGGCGAAGAGATCGGCAAACTGCAGCGGCTCCCCCCGATAACCCCGAGCGGCGACCGCCACCCAACCCGCGCCCCACACCATGTAGAGCAGCTGGGAGATAAGGCCACCCGCCGGCAGTTGCTCCAGCAGCATACCCACCATAAACCAGACCAGCACCATGGCCACGCTGATCCCCATCCCCTTGTTGAAGATATCGAACCCGCTGCGAACCCAGAGCCAGCCACGACCTGTCGTGTACCGGGCCGGTGTGGTGCGCAAAGGGGGTAATCCGTTCATATCGTCTCCTCGGAGTGTCGGTGGCATCAGTGCCGGAAGCCGATTCTAGAGCCAGGGCGGGGGCGACTCAATGACGAAGCGGCCCGACCACGACATAAAACCTGACGCAGCTATGCACAAAAGGGGCGTCAGCCACGCCCCGCCACTGGCTGCCCCGACCATAACGAGGCACAATCTGTCCCCTTCCCCAGCCGCGCCTGTCGTGGCCAGCGTGCCGTGATCATCCTTTAGTGATCGACGAATGCCGGACAGGGGGGTTGTCATCCCGCCATCCCGGGCGCTTTAACATCGAGTGGTATCGTCATGAGAGTTGTTTGTTGTCTGTTGTTGTTACTGGCCAGCCAGTCGGCCCTGGCCGAGGGTTTTATCAGTCGCCTGCTCAACCATCCGGTGCCGGGTGGCGTTGCGGTGATCCCTCTTGGCGCATCTGCCACTGCCCCCACGGCCCGCTATCACGACAAACCCGTGCTGGTGGTGCGCGAAGACAACCAGTGGATCGCCATCGTCGGCATCTCTCTGAAAAGCATGCCCGGCGCCCAGCAACTGACCACAGGTGATGGCCGTACTCTCGGCTTCACCGTCACCCCCAAGCACTATCGCGAGCAGCACATCAAGCTCAAGAACAGCCGTCAGGTCAATCCACTCGCCGAGGATATGACTCGTATCAACCGCGAGCTGGCGGAGCAGACCCGGGCTTACCAGACCTTCAGCCCCAACCAGCCGAGCAACCTGATGTTCGACAAGCCGGTCAACGGCCCCCTCTCCAGCCCGTTTGGCCTGCGTCGTTTCTTTAATGGCGAGGAGCGTAATCCCCACTCCGGCCTCGACTTCGCAGTGGGCGCCGGCACCCCGATCAAGTCCCCCGCCGCCGGCAAGGTGATCCTGATCGGCAACTACTTCTTCAATGGCAATACCGTCTTTGTCGACCACGGTCAGGGGCTCATCAGCATGTTCTGCCACATGTCAAAGATCGATGTGAAGCTCGGTCAGAGCCTGCCGCGTGGCGGCATCGTCGGACGAGTCGGTTCGACCGGCCGCGCTACCGGCCCCCATATGCACTGGAACGTCAGCCTCAACGACACCCGGGTCGATCCCGCCATCTTTATCGGCGCCTTCAAGCCCTGAATCGGCAGAGCCCGTTAACAAAACATCCTCTAACAAAACAGGCAGCCCATGGCTGCCTGTCTGCTATCTGCACGTCGAACCTGATTACCTATCCGGCCAGCGCGTGGGCGCCGGACTCCCGACGCATCGCCCGCCACATCACCAACACCAGCAATGAGCTGCACGTTGGCAATGCAAGCCAGACCCCGGGCACGCCCCACAGGGTCGAGAATCCCCACAAGAAACCGCCGATCAGCACCAGCTTGCCACCGGTGAGCAGGGAGGCGATGCGGGCCCGATTGATGGCCTGGAAGTAAGTGGCCCCCACCAGCAGCAAGCCCTCCATCGGCAGCCCCCAGAAGTAGAGCCAGATCCCGAGGCTCGCCACCGGCAGCAGGGTGGCGTTGTCCCCGGCAAACAGATAGACCGCCGCCTCCGGCCACAGATAGAGCGGGAACATGGCGCACAGGGCGATCCCCAACGTCACTCCGAGTGCCAGATTGCGGATCCGCAGCACCCGCCGCCAGTGACCGGCTCCTGCGTTGAAGCTGGCGATGGGCTGGATACCCATGGCGATCCCCTCGAACACCAGATAGAAGAAGGCCTCGGTGTAACTGATCACCCCGTAGGCCGCCACATGCAGCGAAGTACCCACCGCCAGCAACGCCTTGTTGTGCAGCGCCAGCACCACAGAGAGATAGAGGTACATCAGAAAACTGGAGATCCCGAGGCGCACCGTCTCGCCCATCAGCCGCAGATCGGGGCGCAAGGTGTCCCAGCTTATCCGCAGCTGGCTGCGCGGCGTGAAGAAGTACCACAGACAGGCGAGGCCCGTCACCGCCTGGGAAAGCATAGTGGCCGTCGCCACCCCGGCCAGTCCGAACGGAAACACTACCATCAGCAGATAGTCGAGCAGCACGTTGAGCAGCCCCCCGACTACCATGATGAGGGTGACAAATCCGGGGCGGCCATCGTTGCGCAGCAGGGAGCTGAACGCCATCGACAGCACCGCAAAGACACCCAGCCAGGCGTAGGCCTGCAGGTAGGAGAGCCCGGCGCTGAAGATCTCCCCCTCCGCCCCCATCCAGGCCAGCATGGGCTCGCCATAACGGATCCCGATAAAACTGAGCAGTGCCGAGGCCAGCAACACCATCACCAGGGCATTGCCGACGATATGGCGGGCTTTGGCCGGATTGCCCTGCCCCAGATAGAAGGAGACCAGCGACGAGGCCCCCATGCCGATCAGCGCCCCCACCGCATAGAGCACGGCGCAGATGGGATAAGCCAGCATCAGACCGGCCATCCCATCCTGACCCAGCACATGGCCAACGAAGATGCCATCGATGGTGACATAGATGCCGGTGATCAGCATGGCCGCCACGGTCGGGGTTACGTAACGCCAGAAAAGGCGAGATAGCGGGGCTGTGCCCAGATCAACAGCTGACATATTCGACTCGGTGGAGAGAAAGCGGCCGGGATCATAGCGAAACGGCAGCACGACTTCCTGTTATTTGTGTTATGAATCATTAATATAGACTGCTTTACCCGCCTCCCTGCCCTGTTTTAGGCTAGGGCCACCTCTTCTGAACGGAAACGAGCCTCATGTTGCAACGCCTGCTCACCCTCTTGCTGCTCTCCCTTATCTTGTTGCCGCCAGCCGTGCGCGCCGACGATGCCATTGCCCAGGCCGAATCCCTGTTGCAGAGCGTGCCCAAGAGCGATACCCCGGAAAACCAGAAGCTGCGGGAGAGCTACCAGCAGGCGCTGCAATTTGCCAGAGAGGCCGAGCGCTATCGGGAGCAGAGCAAAGCCTATCAGCAGATCCTTATCGATTACCCCAAGGAGTCGGCACGCCTCAAGGAGAGCCTGCACAACTATCAGCCCGCTGCTCGCCCGCCGCTGGCGAGCCTCAAGGAGGAGGCGCTGCGCCAGGCCATAGGCCTGAGCAGCAACCGCCAGCTCAACCTGCGCAAGGAGCGGCAGGGGGTAATGGACAGCCTCAACCAGCTGGAGAGCACCGGGCAGGAGTATCACCTGCGGGTGGATGATCTGCGCAAACAGCTGCAACTGACCCGCAGCCAGCTGGAGCGACTGAGCTTCAGCAGCGAATCGGATCGCCAGCAGGAGGCCCAACTGCTGCTGACCAGAATGAAGGAGCAGAGCCTCTCTGACCGGATCCAGATGTTGGAGCTGGAACAGCTCTCGGCCCAGCAGCGCAACGATCTCGGCAAGCTGAGGCTGCAGGAGCTCAATCTGGCCATCGCCGACGAGGATGAGTGGCAAGCCAGCCTGCTGACCCAGCAGAACCAGCTGCGGCGGGAGAAGACCGAGCAGGCGCTGGAGGAGAGCGAACGGCTGCGCAAGCAGCTCACCACCGACATGCCGCTGCTGCTGGAGCTGCAACAGCAGAATCAGGCGCTCTCGATCCAACTCGGCACACTGGAAGATCAGATTGAGCGGGTGCAGGACGAGCAGCGCAGCGTCGACAAGAATCTGTTTGAACTGAATGAGCTGGTCAACTCGGTACGCGAACAGCTGGAGTGGCTGCAGATCAGTAATGCCTACGGCGAGAACCTGCGCAGCAAACTCTCCGACCTGCCTCCCCAGTTTCCCCTCGACAAGCTGGAGTCCGCCATCGTCAGCGCCCGCATGGCCAAGTACCAGTACGAGAGCGAGCAGGATGGGCTCAAGGATACCCGCCAGCTGCGCGACAAGCTGATGGCCGAAGAGGAGGTGACGCTCGATCGGCCGCAACAAGCGGTGCTCGACAACCTGCTCAAGGCCCGGCGCCAACTGCTGACCCGGCTCAACGACGCCTCAGACACCCTCATTCAGGAGCAGACCCGTCTCAAGCTGCTCTACAGCCGCCAGAACAGCAAGATCGACGAGATCCGCGAAATAAGCGCCAGCCACTTGTTCTGGATGCCGGATGTGCGCCCCTTTACCCCACAGGTGATGCTCGGTATTCCTGCCGCGCTGACCCTGGCCTTCAACCCGGACAACTGGCTGCAACTGCCCTACGCCATCGCCGAAAACAGCCCGCTGAGCCTCACGCTAGCCGGTATTGGTCTGCTGGTGCTGGCCTGGAGCTGGTTCAAGCTGGCCCGTCATCTGAGCCTCTATTGCGACCATATTGCGCCGCGGATCGGCAAGGTAACTCAGGACAAATTCAGCCTCACCAGCCGCTTGCTGCTGCGCTCCCTGCTTGCCGCCCTCCCCTTGCCCGCCATGGTGCTGATGGTGCGCGGCCTGCTCGAAGGGGCCTGGCAATACCCGTTTGCGGTGGCGGTGGCGCGCGGTCTTGGCGAGATCTGGTTCCTGCTGCTGGCGCTGGTGATGGCCCGCCATCTGACGCTGGAGCGGGGGATTTTGATCCACCACTTCCGCTGGCCTAGGGAACAGGTGCAAAAGGTATGGGGGCAGTTTCGCACCCTGCTGCTGGTGCTGATCCCGAGTTTCTTTGTGCAGGGGATGGCCAACAGCTATCAGGAGCACGCCTTCTACGACTCTCTCGGCCGGATGGCCTTCATGATCGGTGCACTCTGGCTGCTGCTCTTCTTTGCCCGCCTCAACCGGGAGCGATTGCCACTCACCTGGGGCCAGACCGACATGACCAAGCCCCATCTGCTGCACCACTTCATCTGGAACAGCCTGATGCTGGCGCCGCTGCTGGCGGTGATTGGCGCCCTGTTTGGCTACTTCTATACCTCGCGCACCCTGCTGCGCCAGCTGGAACTTAGCCTGCTGATGGGGCTGGGTTGCCTGCTGGTCTACTATCTGGCCAGACGCTGGATGCTGATCCAGCGCCGCCGCCTCGCCTTCGAGCGCGCCAAGAGCAAGCGCGCCGAGATCCTGGCCCAGCGCGGCCGGGAAGAGGGGCATGACGAGCTCAGCTCCGAGACCCCGGACGTGGTGGAAGAGACTGAGCTGGATCTCGATACCATCAGCGCCCAGTCGCTGGGACTGGTGCGCACCCTGCTGATGCTGGGCTTCACTATGCTGGTGGTGGTGCAATGGTCGGATCTCAACTCCGCCTTCAGCTTCCTCAGCAATATCGAGGTGTGGCAGGTGAGCAGCAAGATTGGCGGCATTGAGCAGCTCTCGGCCATCACCTTGCAGGATCTGATGCTGACCGCCTTCATCTTCATCCTGACCGTGGTGACAGCCCGAAACCTGCCGGGGCTGATGGAGCTGACCCTGTTGCAGCACCTCAGCCTCTCCCCGGGTACCGGCTTTGCCCTCACGACCACCAGCAAGTATCTGGTGATCCTCGTTGGCGCCCTCACCGGTTTCTCCATGCTCGGTATCGACTGGTCGAAGACCCAGTGGCTGGTCGCCGCCCTCTCGGTGGGACTGGGTTTCGGTCTGCAGGAGATCTTCGCCAACTTTGTCTCCGGCCTCATTATCCTGTTTGAGAAGCCGATCCGGCTCGGTGACACAGTCACCATCCGCGATCTCACCGGCACCGTCACCAAGATCAAGACCCGGGCCACCACCATAGTGGATTGGGATCGCAAGGAGATCATCGTGCCCAACAAGGCCTTCATCACCGAACAGTTAATCAACTGGTCGCTCTCCGATGCCATCACCCGGGTCAAACTGCGGATCCGGATCGGCCTGACCCGGGATCCGAAACTGGTGCAGCGCATTTTGGAAGAGTCCATCCAGGCATCGACCCTGGTATTGGAGACGCCGACCCCAGAGGTCTTCCTGATCGAATTCACCGACTCGGCACTGATCTACGAGATCCGCCTCTACGTCAACAACATGGATCACCGGATGCCCATCACCCACGAGGTTCACTCGCTGGTGCTGGAGAAGATGCAGCAGCAGGGACTTACCCTGCCCCATCAACAGATCGACATTCATCTGAGCCGCGGCTGATCCGCGAGGTAAAAGGAGCAGAACATGCAGATTATTGCCCACCGTGGCGCCAGCGGCCTGGCCCCCGAAAACACTCTCAAGGCGATAGCCAAAGCGCTGGAGCTGGGAGCATCAGCCATCGAGATCGACGTGCAGGCGGCCGATGGCGAGTTGTGGGTCTTCCACGACCGGCGGCTGGAGCGCTGCACCAATGGCAAGGGGGTGCTGACCGAGCAATCCCGCTCCTATCTGGAGCAGCTCGATGCCGGTGAGGGAGAGGTGCTCCCGACCCTGTGGCAGGTGATGGAGATCATCGCCGGACGCTGCGAGCTGCACATCGAGCTCAAAGGCACCCATACCGCCGATGCGGTGGCAGCCCTGACCCGACGGGCAGAGGCCGAGCTGGGCTTTACTCCCGGCCAGTGGGTGGTCTCCTCCTTCCATCACCCGGAGCTGGCCCGATTTGCCGCCTTGCGGCCCGATATCCGGCTCGGTGCCCTGACCGCCAATCAGCCACTCAACCTGGCGCAGTTTGCCGACGAGCTGGGGGCCTGGTCCATCAATTGTGATGTTGATTTCATCGACGCCGCGCTGGTCGATGATGCCCATCGCCGGGGACTCAAAGTACTGGTTTATACCGTTGATTATCCAGAAGATTATGAAACGCTCTCTAGCATGGGGGTCGATGGAATCTTCACCAATCGACCAGATCGTTTTCTGGCGCAGTGAGGGGGGGATACGCACATGGATAACCACTGATTTAGGCACTAACTTTAAATAGCTGACCGGGATACAAAGAGTTCAACTTCAGCCGATAAACAGAGGCTCATAACAATAACTAGATTCCACACACACTTCAGACTGACGCTCACAAGGATGTAACTATGAACTTATCCATTAAAAACAAGCTTGTTCTGGCTATCGGGGTCATCATTCTGGTGATCACCTGCCTGCAGGTCTGGTACAACACCTCGCAACTGCGCAGCGAGACCCAGCGACTGGTCTGGAACATCATCGACGAAAGCTCCATGGCCAACGTCAAGGGGATCTCCCGCTGGGTCGACTCCCGGATCAGCATGGTTAGCACCACCAAGGAAGCATTCGCCAAAGAAGATGAGCCCATCAGTCATCTGGCCCAGTCCATGAATGCCGGTGGCTTCGACCTGGTCTATGCCGGTACCGCAGACGGCAAGATGATCCAGAGCAAACCAACCGACTTGCCCGCCGGTTATGACCCACGTCAACGCCCCTGGTACAAGGACGCGGCCGCCGCAGGCAAACTGGTCATCACAGCCCCCTATGCCGATATCTCCACCGGCCAGCTGATTGTCACCATTGCCGAGCCGTTCCAGCGCGGCAATACCCAGGGGGTCATCGCCGGTGACGTCTCCATCAGCTCACTGATTTCGGACATTCTTGCGGTCACCACCGAGGGCACCTACGCCATGCTGGTGGACAGCAATGGCACCATCATCGCGCACCCCGATGCCTCCCTGAGCCTGAAATCCGCCACCGCTCTGGCACCGGAACTGACTGCGGCCTATATCAATCAGGTCGCCCATGACGGCATGATCAACGAGCTGGTGATCAGCGGCAAGAAAGAGGTCTACGACTTTAACGCCATCCCCAATACCAACTGGTATTACGGCATGATGGTGGATGAAGAGATCGCCTACCAGTCGGTACGCCGCATGGTTACCTCCTCCTTCATCCAGGGGCTTATCACCATACTGATCGTGGCTGGCTTCTCCTATGTCGCCATCAACGGATCGCTGGCCCCTCTGAAAACCCTGGGCGAAGCGATTGCCGATCTCTCTCGTGGCAACGGCGATCTGACTCGCCGCATCAAGATTGAACGTGAGGATGAAGTAGGCGCGGTTGCCAAACACGTCAACACCTTCATCGAGCGGATCCATGTGATGGTGCAGGATATCTCCAACTCCTCCGGCCAACTCAATCAGCAGGCCAAGTCCTCCCACAGCATGGCGGAGAAGGCCAATCAGGGGCTGGCACGCCAGCAAAACGAGATCTCCCAGATAGCCACTGCGGTACACGAAATGTCGGCCACCGCAGTCGAGGTCGCCAGCAACGCAGAGCAGACCGCCGAAGCGGCCCGCAGCTCCTCCAGCAGCTGCGAGCATGGCAAGCAGGTGATCGCCCGCAACCAGCGCTCCATCACCGATCTGGCCACCCAGGTGGAACAGGCCTCCAACATCATTCAGGAACTGGAGAAAAACGCTCAGGAGATCAACACCATCCTCTCCACCATTCAGGGCATCGCCGAGCAGACCAACCTGCTGGCACTCAACGCCGCCATCGAAGCGGCACGTGCCGGTGAACAGGGCCGCGGCTTTGCGGTGGTTGCCGACGAGGTGCGCGTCCTGTCACAGCGTACCCACAGCTCCACCGTCGAGATCCGCAATATGATCGAAACCCTGCAACGCAATACCCAGGGAGCGGTCAGCACCATGCACGAAGGCCAGCTGCTGGCCCAGAACAGCGTGGATGACGCCAACAACGCCACCCATGCGCTGGAGCAGATCACCACCTCGATCAACCAGATCTCCGACATGGCGACCCAGATCTCCAGCGCGGCTGAAGAGCAGCGGGCCGTCACCGACGAGGTAAGTCGCAACATTCAGGCAGTGAAAGATGTCTCGGACGAACTGGCAGTGGATGCAGACAGCTCACGCCATCTCTCTGAACAACTTAAAAATATTTCGGGTGAACTGAGCAATCAGGTCGGCATGTTCCGCATTTGAGCATGAGCAAAAGGGGCCGTACAGGCCCCTTTTATTTTTCTAAATAGCGCTTAATTTTCAGTGAGTAATCTCACATTACCCGCCAAATACCCCGCCTTGAAATCCTTGTAATTCGTCTGGAATTATCAGATCACCGCCGTGGTCACCTCCGCACTTCGGATTACTTATTTCTATCCGAATAGATAAATGCCAATAATTCTCATTAAAAAATTACAATAAAAAACTTAAAATTTTTTTCGCGAGTACCTAAAAAGAGAGGTGATTCGCATTTTATTGAAAGAAAACTACGTACAATCCAGAAGTTAAAGTGCTCGTAGCTAGGTGTTCAACTGCTCAGTAACACCAAAAAATGACGATAATAACGACATTTTCATCCAGGGATTTGGGTGTTTTATAGAAAAATAACCAATAAAAAGGGAATAAAACCTAGCAGTTTGACTTGCATCAAGCCTGAATTTTTTTCATAGAGCAAAATCGTGCCCAGCAAATCTATCCCTAAGGAGGCAGATGTGGATATTATCAAGACCGATGTGGCCATCATCGGTGCTGGCGGTACCGGCTTACGCGCCGCTATCGCTATAGCCGAATCACAGCCAGACCTGGACATCGCCCTGATTTCCAAGGTTTACCCGATGCGCAGCCACACGGTTGCTGCCGAAGGCGGCGCCGCCGGTGTCGTCCGTGATGACGACTCCCTCGAAAACCACTTCAACGACACCGTCTCCGGTGGTGACTGGCTGTGCGAGCAGGACGTAGTGGAATACTTCGTCAACAACGCGACCAAAGAGATGATCCAGCTGGAGCACTGGGGTTGCCCCTGGAGCCGCAAGCCGGATGGCAAAGCCAACGTGCGTCCGTTTGGTGGCATGAAGGTTCCGCGTACCTGGTTCGCCGCAGACAAGTCCGGTTTCCATATTCTGCACACCCTGTTCCAGACCTCCGTCAAATACCCGAGCATCAAGCGCTTCGACGAGCATTTCTGCCTTGATCTGATCGTGGACGACGGCCGTGTCCAGGGCGTACTGACCTTCGACATCCAGAACGGTATCACCCGCTTCATCCAGGCCAAATCCGTGATCGTGGCAACCGGCGGTGCTGGCCGTGTCTATCGCTACAACACCAACGGTGGCATCGTCACCGGCGACGGCATGGCACTGGCCTACCGTCACGGCGTACCACTGCGTGATATGGAGTTCGTCCAGTATCACCCGACCGGTCTGCCGGGCACCGGCATCCTGATGACCGAAGGTTGTCGTGGTGAGGGTGGTGTCCTGCTGAACAAGGATGGCTACCGCTACCTGCAAGACTACGGCTTGGGCCCGGAAACCCCGATCGGCCAGCCGAAGAGCAAATACATGGAACTGGGTCCGCGCGACCGCGTTTCCCAGGCATTCTGGCAAGAGCAGCAGAAAGGCCGCGTCATTCAGGGCCCGATGGGCGATGTGGTTCACCTCGACCTGCGTCACCTTGGCGAGAAGTACCTGAAAGAGCGTCTGCCGTTCATCTGCGAACTGGCCAAAGCCTACGTCAACGTGGATCCGGCCAAAGAGCCTATCCCGGTACGTCCGACTGCCCACTACACCATGGGTGGTATCGAGACTGACAACAAGTGTGCCACCCGTCTGCCCGGCCTCTACGCCGCGGGCGAATGTGCCTCCGTCGGTCTGCATGGTGCCAACCGTCTGGGTTCCAACTCCCTGTCCGAGATCGTGGTATTCGGCAAGCTGGCCGGTGAGCAGGCAGGTGAATTTGCCAAGACTCAGAAGCATGGCAATACCGAAGCGCTGGCCGCCAAGGCCGAGGCGCTCATCAAGCAGCACCTCTCCCTGATGGACGTAGACGGTACCGAAAACCCGGCCGATATCCGCAACGAGCTGGGCATGTCCATGGAAGCCGGCGTCGGTATCTACCGTACCGAAGAGCTGATGCAGGGCACCATCGACAAGATCAACGAGCTGAAAGCCCGTTACAAGAAGGTCAAGATCAACGACAAGTCCTCTGTCTTCAACACCGATCTGCTGTACGCCATCGAACTGGGTTACATGCTGGACGTGGCTGAAGCCATGGCACACTCCGCCATCAATCGTAAAGAGTCCCGCGGTTCCCACCAGCGTCTGGATGGTTACGAAGAGCGCGATGACGTGAACTTCCTCAAGCACACGCTCTCGTTCTACAAAAATGGCGAAACGCCCTCCATCGATTACTCCGATGTGAAGATCACTAAGTCCCAGCCGGCAAAACGCGTGTACGGCTCCGAGGGTGAGAAACAAGACGAGGCTAAGAAGAATGGCTGAGATGATTGAAATTGAGATCCTGCGCTACCGTCCGGAACAGGATAACGAGCCCTGGATGCAAACCTTCCAGGTGCCCTACCAGAGAGAGATGTCTCTGCTGGACGCCCTGCAGTACATCAAGGATCACCTGGACTCTACCCTGAGCTTCCGCTGGTCCTGCCGGATGGCGATCTGCGGCTCCTGCGGCATGATGGTCAACGGTGTGCCCAAGCTGGGTTGCAAGGCGTTCCTGCGCGACTACCTGCCGGGCAAGATGACCGTCGAGCCGCTCAACAACTTCCCGATCGAGCGCGATCTGGTGGTCGACATGTCCGACTTCATCGAGAAGCTGGAGAGCATCAAGCCGTACATCATCCCGAGCGAGCCGCGCAGCCTGTGTGATGGCGAGTACATCCAGACGCCGGCCCAGATGGCGCAGTACAAGCAGTTCTCCCAGTGCATCAACTGTGGTCTCTGCTACGCGGCCTGCCCGCAGTACGGCATCAACAAGAAGTTCACCGGCCCGGCGGCACTGGCTCTGGCCTATCGCTACAACGTCGACAACCGTGATGCTGGCGCCAAAGAGCGTATGCGCATCATCAGCCAGGACGAAGGCGTCTGGGGCTGTACCTTCGTGGGCTACTGCTCCGAAGTGTGCCCGAAGGGCGTCGATCCGGCGGCGGCCATCCAGCTTGGCAAGGTCGAAAGCGCCAAGGACTACATGATCGCCATGTTCAAGCCAGATTGAGAGCAGGATTGAGACCATGAACAACACTGATAGCAAACGTAAACCTTACGTCCGCGAAATGAAGAAAGACTGGTGGCTGAAGAACGCCTTCTACACCGGTTACATGATCCGTGAAGGCACCAGTATCTTCGTCTCCATCTACGCCGTTGTGCTGATGTGGGGCCTGATGCGCCTGGTTCAGGGTCAGGAAGCGTTCAACGGCTGGCTGGAATCCCTGCAAAGCCCGATCGCCATCCTGTTCCATGTCGTCGCTCTGGCGGCGTGCCTGTTCCATGCCAAAACCTGGTTCGCCCTGGCGCCGAAAGCCATGCGTATCTTCCGTGGTGAAGACCTGGTACCGGAGAAGCCGATCGTTCTCGCCCAGTATGTGGCGCTGGCGGTGGTGTCCCTGCTTGTCCTGATCATCGTGGCCTGAGGAGAAAACAATGAGACGTTCTGACGAACCAATTTACTGGGGTCTGTTTGGTGCGGGTGGCATGGTCGTTGCCATGCTGCTGCCGGTCATTGTCCTCATCACCGGTCTGCTGGTGCCCATGGGCATCATGGACGTGGAAACCATGAGCTATGACCGCGTGCACGCGTTCGCCAGCTCCTGGTGGGGTGCCTGTATCCTGCTGGTGATCATCGCCCTGCCAGTCTGGCACGGCATGCACCGTATCTACCACGGTCTGCACGATCTGGGGATCCACACCACCAAGCTGCACCACTATGTGTTCTATGGCTTTGCCTTCCTGGTATCTGCCATTACCGTCGGCCTGCTGATGGTACTGGTACTCCAGTAATCACATCTGACTGATTGACCAAACCGGGCCTCGTGCCCGGTTTTTTTTGCCCCGCTATCCCACCCCTGCTTTTTATTCACTCAAACAATTCGATAAAAACCAGATGATCGTCCAATCATATGGCGATCACAGTCACATAACCCCAATACATTCGTCATTTGTAGCAAACCATTTTGACCACCATCAATTTAGTGACATCCATATCAATTACAATTATTCAGATTAAATAATTATTCATATGGAGCTAGCTAATGACAGACAAAACACGCTCGGTGAGCATAGGCAGTTACCTGGCACTGGCCTTCGCCGTGGTCTTCTTCTCCGGACTGTTGCAATCCGGCGAGTGGTACGGGGTATTCGATTTCACCACGCTGAACGGTTCGTTCGGTACCATGGTCCAGAGCGTCAGCGAGAATGGTGACGGCATCAAAACCGCCATGACCGACATGCGCGGCAAGGGGGGCAACGGCGCTCGCGATGGCTTTTTGTTTGCCCTGACCCTGATCCCCACCGTGATGTTTGCCCTCGGTATGATCAATGTGCTGGAGCACTACGGCGCGCTGGAAGCGGCCCGCAAGTTGCTGACCCCGCTGCTGCGTCCGCTGATGGGGATCCCCGGTAATACCGGTCTGGCGCTGATCGCCTCCCTGCAGAGCACAGATGCCGGTGCCGCCATGACTCGTCAGCTCAAGGATGAAGGGCTCATCACCAAGCGTGAAACCGACGTATTCACCATGTTCCAGTTCTCCGCTGGTGCCACCATCGTCAACTTCTTCTCCTCCGGCGCCGTGCTGTTCACCCTGACGCTGGCGGATGGCAGCCCTGCGGTCAGCTCCTCCATCGGTCTGGCTGTCATCGTGATGTTCGCCTTCAAATTTGTCGGGGCCAACCTGTTTCGGGTCTACCTCAATATGAGCGAAGGCAAGCAGACCGATAACAACACCCAGCAGACTCTCAACACTCAGGAGCAAGCCAAATGAGCCAGGCCAACATCAAGAAACCCATCGTCACCGATATCTTCGTCGAAGGGGCCAAGAAGGGCTGGGTCATCGCCACCACCTCCACCGTACCCAACGTACTGATGGCCTTCGTCATCATCAAAGCGCTGCAGATCACCGGCGCGCTGGATGCCATGGGCGCCATCTTCTCCCCTGTCATGGCCATCTTCGGGTTGCCCGGTGAGGCGGCAGCCGTGCTGATCGGCGCCTGGATGTCGATGGGCGGCGCGGTCGGTGTGGTCATTACCCTGTTCGATCAGGGCATCCTCAACGGCACTCACATCGCCATTCTGGCGCCAGCCATCTACCTGATGGGCTCCCAGGTGCAGTACATGGGCCGCATCCTCGGCTGCATCGGCACCGAAGGGCGTTACATCCCCATCATGGTCGCCATCTCGGTACTCAACGCCTTCGGCGCCATGCTGGTGATGAACATCCTTCTCTGACCCGAACCTGATAGTGGAGCAAGCAATGACTTTTTCTCTGGATCAATACCTGACCGAACTGGCCCCGCTGATCAATCTGGATTGCGGATCCCTGCACCAGCCGGGCATTGCGGCAGTGGCCGACCTGATGGCCGCCAAATATGAAGCGATGGGCGGCTGGCAGATCAAGCGGGTCGACTGTGGTGCCGCCGGGGTGGGACTGGAGATCCGCAACCAGCCTGATGCGGCGCAGATCGATGTAATGCTGATCGGCCATATGGATACCGTCTTCCCCCTCGGCACCGCCGCCGCCCGCCCGATGAGCGTCGATGGTGAGCGCGCTTACGGTCCCGGAGTCTCCGACATGAAATCCGGCCTGCTCAACATCGTCTATGCCCTGCGTGAACTCCCCCGCGAGGTGCGCGATCGCCTGAGCATCTGCGTCTGCATGAACCCGGACGAGGAGATCGGCTCCCTGCATTCCAGCGACTGGCTGGCAACGGTGGCCAAACAGGCAAAACAGGTGCTGGTGGCCGAAGCGGCCCGCGCCGATGGCTCGCTGGTCAAGGCGCGCAAGGGGATGGCCCGTTATCGCATCGACTTCACCGGCAAGGCGGCTCACGCGGGCAACGAACCGCAGAAGGGGCGCAGCGCCATCACCGAGCTGGGCCACTGGATCCTGGCTATCAACGCCCTGACCAACTTCGAGAGCGGCACCACCCTCAACATCGGCATTGTCGAGGGGGGCAATGGCGCCAACATAGTGCCGGCCCATGCCAGCGCCGTGGTAGACGTCCGCTTCTGGGACAATCAGGAGTACCACCAGATCGACGATCATCTGCTGACCCTGGCCGATCGTCCTTATCTGGATGGCGTCACCATCCAGCTGACCCGCGAGGCCCACAAACCGGCCATGGTGCCGTCAGAGGGCACCCAGGCATTGATGCAGCTGGTGGAGGAGTGTGGCGCCGAACTGGAGCTGCCGATCAGCTGGCAGGAGGTGGGGGGTGGCTCTGATGCCAACCTGACCGCCGCCCTCGGTATCCCCACTCTGGATGGCCTGGGCCCCATCGGTGCAGGTTTCCACAGTGACGAGGAGTATCTGGATCTGGCCAGCATTGCCCCGCGCATCGAGCTGCTGGTGAAGGTACTGACCCGTCTGGCAGCCTGACAGCCTCTCACGTAAAAAAGGGCCAGCCGGTTTGCACCGGCTGGCCCTCTGTCCATCTGCTCCTCCTGAATGACAGCCCCCCTTCGCTATTACTCCATCGGTGGCAAGAAGCGGCGCATCACCTCATCCGTATGCCCCCCTTCCTGAAATGCCACCAGCGACTGATTGAGGATGTTCACCAGCTGGTGGCCGCGGGGGGAGCCCTTGCTCACCAGCAGATAGAATCCCTTGCGGCTGGGCAGGGCGAGATTGAGCAACCCGCTCTCGCTGCGGTAGATGCCAAGGCTGATGCCTGCCACCAGAGGTTCGATTTCGCTCGGCAGAAAGTCGCAGCGATCCCGCTCCAGCATATCGAGCGCCTGCTGCAACTGCTTGACCCGGCGTGGCTCCTGCGCAAGCCCGTAGGGGGTGTAGTTGTAGCCAATCACCCCGCACACCCGGGAACGATTGACCGTCTGCAGATCCGGCGGTTCGGGGTAGCGGCGCTTGAGATAGAAGAAACCGAGGTGGGTGTAGTAGAGGGGAACGCTGTAGAAGGCAAACTCGGCCCGCTCCGGCTTGTAGCTGGCATCCCAGGTCAGCTCGCATAGACCATTCTGGCGATAATCCGCCAGCTCCTGCTGGACCCGCGCCCAGGGAAGATAGCGGATCTGATATGACAATCCGCTCTTTTCCAATGCATCGAGCACGAGTGTGGTCGCCGAACCGGTCAGACGGCTGGTATCGGGCACCCCGTCCTTGCGCTCCCAGTAGGTAAAGGGAGCCCACTCGTTGCCCTCCCCCAAACAGATCCGTACCACAGGTCCTTGTGCCCATAGCACGGGGGAGAGGCTAGCCAGCACAAGCCCAGTCAACCATGTCACCGCTCGTTTCATCTCCCGCTCCCGAACTGTTTTCTCCTCTTGCAGCTTAGTCCAGAAGGGATAGCGCTCATTCGTTAATAACACTTTCATGCCATAACGCCAGCAAATTGGCCGGAATGGCACCATAACGAAGCTGCGGGGTCTGGTGCCAATCAGCCAGCTTGTGCAGGGCTTTCACCAGATCCTGTGCAAGCGTGCGAGTCACTCTCACCCCGACTTCCAGATAGAGACTCTTGATCTCGAAGATCCCCTGCTGGCGATGGGCCTTGGCATCCATTCTGCCCACCAGCTTGCCGCGATGGAGCAAGGGCAACACAAAGTAGCCATACTGGCGCTTGGGGGCCGGGGTATAGCACTCGATGCGATAGTCGAAGTTGAACAGTTCACTGGCCCGTTTGCGATCCCACACCAGCGGGTCGAACGGCGACAAGGCCGTGGTATGGGTTGCCTTGAGACGGCCCTCCTTGACCTGCATCAGCTCATCGGCCAGAGATACGTGCACAAAGGCATCGTGCTGCCACCCCTCCACCCGAACCGGCAGCAGCTCACCTTCGTCCGCCAGCAGATGGAGCAGGACATCATATTTGCCGCGCCGCAGCCGATAGTAGTCCGCAACCCAGCCGGTTTTGACCAGCCCCAGCGCACGGCAACTGGCACGTACCATATCCCGCTGCGCCTCTGCAACACTCGGCAGATGCAGCTGGTCGCTCCATTCGGGAATGACCCGCTCTGCCAAGTCATAGACCCGCTGAAAATTGCGCCGCTCCCGCACCATCAACTGACCGGTGGTAAACAACACCTCCAGATGGCGTTTCTCCGGCTTCCAGTCCCACCAGCCGCTCCCCTTGCCTGTTGTGTGCTCAAAGTCGATCGCCCGCACCGGACCATGGTCACGAATGCGCTCGATAAGCTGGTCAATCTCCTGCTGATGGGTTGCAAGCCAGTTGGCCGAAAACTTCCAGCCCATGGCCGCGGGGCCGAGCATCCGGTGGCGCAACAGCCGGTAATCCTCGCGGGGTACAAAACAGGCCTCGTGAGCCCAATATTCGAAGATCTCGCCGTCGGCCAGCAACTGCTCCAGCCAGTTCGGTTCGTACTGGCCAAGCCGGCTAAAGAGCACCAGATAGGGGCTGCGGGCAACCACCGAGATGGTATCAATCTGCAGCAACGCCATTCGGCGAATGGTGGTCAGCAGATTGGCCGGGGTCGCCTTGCTGCGACGGGGGACGAGCAGCCCCTGCGCCGCCAGCTGCAGATGACGGGCATCTTGCAGTGAGAGGTAGGGTATGGACATGAAAACAGGGCATCCGTTCCAGAAGTCAGGCGATCAGCATGCCCAATCCATGATCAAATGAATACACCCAGTTCAAGGTTTGGTGATAACCGCCACATCGGTGTGGGGGAAGCTGAGCTCGGCCTGCCAGCTGGCGGCCTGCACCTGAAATGATGCCTCGGAAAAGAAGACGATGTGGGTCGGGTCGTGGCGATAGCGCCAGTTTTTAAACCGCTCGTCACCGAGTACCCGCTGGGTCTGCAGCACCAGCACACCGCCCGGCTTGAGGCAATCCCACAGTTTGTTCAGCACGGCACGCGGCTCGGCGATATGCTCGATCACCTCGGTACTGGTGATGAAGTCGTACTGGCGCGTCAGCAACTCGGGAAAATCGGCGTAGAACTTGTCATACCCCGCCATCTGGTAACCCGCCTCGCGCCCCATCGCCACCAGCGCTGGGCCTGGGCCACAGCCAAAATCGAGGCCGCAGGCAGGGGTTGGCACCCGGCTCAACACCTCGCCAAATGCCCGCATCAGAAAGGTGCGATAACGGGGATCATCCACCCGGTTGTCGTGACTGTCATAAACCGCCTTCTCGGCAGTCTCATCCAGATGATCCGCCTCATCCAGCCAGACCAGCTCGCACGCGAGGCAGCGATGATAGCGCTTGCCTGCCACCGGCAGGGGATAACTGCGATGACTGGCACACAGGGGGCAGCAGACGTTGGATGACATGACGGTTCCTCTTGGGTGCTTCCTGTTGGATAACAGCGGCGCAGATTGCCTGCCCGCTGCCTCGCTGACAACTTTTTTTGCTCCTTAAGGGTTTCTTAAGTTTGCCCTTTTACTCTCAAACCATCGCAAGAGAAGGAGTCACCCATGACCATTGAGATCCAAGCACCCTACCGGTTGATCCTGGCCGAGTCCCCGCAGCAGGTCATGGCGCTGCAAACCTATATCCAGGCCGCCTACACCCTCGAGTTCAATGCCCGTATTCCCCATTTTCTCCCCTGCCTGCTGGGTCTCTATCGGGCAGACGGGACGCTGGTCGGTGCCTGTGGTCTCAATCATGCCAGTGAGGGGACTCTCTATCTGGAACAGTATCTGGAGCAACCCATCGAGGCGGCCATCAACACCCGCCTCGGGGTCTATCCGGCACGCCACCGCATTATCGAAGTGGGCAATCTGGCCTGCAGCGAACCGGGCAATGCCCGCCTGATGTTTGCGGCCCTGTGTCGTCTGCTGTGTGAAAACGCCCTCGACTACGTGGTCTTTACCGGCACCGCCAAGCTGCGCAACAGCTTTGCCCGCCTGCAACTCAACCCGGTGGAGCTGGCCCCCGCCCAGGCCCATCAGGTGGGGGCCGACGCCGATGCCTGGGGTGAGTACTACCGTTGCCAACCCAAGGTGATGGTGGGCGACATCAATCAGGGGCGCGAGGTGCTGGCCCAGCGCAGCCTGCTACTCAATCTGCTGGCCCCCATGCCGACCCTGTTTGACGAGACCAGCAAGAGCAGTGATAACCAGACCCATCAAAAAAGGTGCGCCCAATGAGCCTGTTCGACGCCATCGCCAAACATGCCCGCGAGGATCCGCAATCCCCAGCGCTGCTGAGCAGCCAGCAGCGTCTCGATTACCAGACCCTGTGGCAACAGATCCAGCGTCTGGCCAGACAGCTGCAACTGCTCGACATCAGCCGTCTGGCGCTGCAACTGGACAACGGCCTGCCCTGGGCGCTGCTGGATCTCGCCTGCACCCGCGCCGGTATCGTGGTCATTCCGGTGCCCCACTTCTTCAGTCAGGCCCAGCAGGCCTGGTTGTTGGAGAGCAGCGGCGCCGATGCGCTGGTGGGCCCATATCATCAGGGGTGGCATGCCGCCGAGCCGCTCTCGCTGATCACCGGCGACCTGCCAATCTGGCGCCATACACCGACCAATCGACCGGCGCTGACCAAGGGCACAGCCAAGATCACCTACACCTCCGGCACCACGGGCCAGCCCAAGGGCGTCTGCCTGTCCCTGAGCCAGATGATGGCGGTGAGCCATGCGCTGGCCGAGCGGGTCGCGCCAGCCAAGGTGGAAAAACACCTCACCCTGCTACCGCTGGCCACCCTGCTTGAGAACATCACCGGCCTCTATGTGCCACTGCTGACCGGCGCCTGCAGCCGCATTCCGTCCCTCGGGGAGCTCGGTTTCACCGGCTCCAGTTCGCTCAATCCAGCCATGCTGGGGGAGGCGCTGCTGCGCTGGTCGACCCACAGTCTGGTGCTGGTGCCCGAACTGCTGCGCCTGCTGCTGGCGCTCTGCACCAGCACCCCGACGCTGGCCCAGCAGCTCAAGAGCCTGCGCTTTATTGCCGTCGGTGGCGGCAAGGTGGCTCCCGACCTGATCAAACATGCCCGCCAGCTCGGCCTGCCGGTGTATGAGGGATATGGCCTCTCGGAGTGTGGCTCTGTGGTGGCGCTCAACAGCCCGGATGCTGACAAGCCCGGCAGCGTCGGCCGCCCCCTGCCCCGCTGTCAGATCACCATCGCCAGCGACGGCGAAATTATGGTGAGCGGCAGTGCCATGCTGGGGTATCTCGGCAGCAACGAACCGACTCCCGAACAGATTGCCACTGGCGAACCTTCTGCCATGCAGATCGCCACAGGCGATCTGGGCCACCTCGATGAAGAAGGCTACCTCCATATCACCGGGCGCAAGAAGAATGTCCAGATCACCGCCTTTGGCCGCAACTTCTCCCCCGAGTGGGTGGAAGCCGAGGCACAGCTCTGCCCCGCCATCGCCCGCATCGTGGTCTTTGGCGATGGTCAACCCGCCAACGTGGCGCTGATCCAGCCCCTGCCGGGCAAAGAGGCGGATCTGCCACGCCAGATCGCCGGTCTGAACCAGCGGCTGCCCGATTATGCCCGGCTGCACCACTGGTTGCCGGTGGCACTGGATCAACATCCCGGCCTGCTGACCGCCAACGGGCGCCCCCGTCGCAACGAGATTTACCAACACTTTTCCCGGCAAATCAGCCAATGCCTTACAGGAGAATCGTCATGAGCTTCTACCAGACCCTGCAACAAGCCACTGCTCAGGAGCGTGAGCATCTGTTCAACGCCCCCATCATCGAAGCCTGTCGCCGTGGCGATATCAGCCGTGACACCTATCTCGCCTTTCTGGCGCAGGCCTACTACCACGTGCGCCACACAGTTCCGCTCCTGATGGCAACCGGCGGCAAGCTGGGTCAGGAGTACGAGTGGGTGCGCGGCGCCATTGCCGAGTACATCGACGAGGAGTATGGCCATCAGGAGTGGATCCTCAATGACATCCGCGCCTGTGGCGGCGATGCCGAGGCAGTGCGCCACGGCCAGCCCGGGCTGCCCATCGAGCTGATGGTCGCCTTCCTCTACGACCAGATCCAGCGCGGCAACCCCATGGGCTTCTTCGGCATGGTACAGGTACTGGAAGGCACCAGCGTGGCCATCGCCCTCACCGTCGCCGACCAGCTGAAAAAGGGTCTCGGCCTGCCACCCCAGGCGATGAGCTACCTGAGTTCCCACGGCGCCCTGGATCAGGAGCACCTCAAGTTCTTTGAATCCCTGATGGATCGGGTCGAGAGTCCGGCGGATCAGGCCGCCATCATCCACGGGGCCAAGGTGGTTTATCGCCTCTATGGCGAGATGCTCTACAACCTCACCGCCACACCGTAAGTCGGCAGCGGATCAGCAGACAGCAAAAAGGGAACCCACACCATGAACCTTGAAGGGAAACTCGTGCTGCTCACCGGCGCCAGCGGTGGCATAGGTGAGGAACTGGCGCAGGAGCTGGCCGCCCAAGGGGCACACCTGCTGCTGCACGGTCGTCGCGGCCCGGCACTGGAGCGACTGTGCAAGTCACTGCCCCACCCCGAGCGCCATCAGGTGGTGCTCGCCGACCTCGGCTCTGCACAGGAGCGGGCCAAGCTGCTGCAACACCCTGCGCTGGAGGATGGGATCGACATCCTGATCAACAACGCTGGCTGCAACCAGTTTGCCTGGCTGGAAGATCAGAGCTTCGAGCAGGTAGAGCGCCAGCTGCTGCTCAATATCGAGGCGCCCATCCAGCTCACCCGAGCCCTGCTGCCAACCATGCGCAAGCCGGGGATCATCATGAACATGGGGTCGAGCCTGGGCAGCATCGGCTACCCCGGTTACAGCGTCTACTGCGCCAGCAAATTTGCCCTGCGCGGCTTTAGCGAAGCGCTGGGACGGGAGCTGGAGGGGAGTGGCATCAAGGTGCTGCATTTCGCCCCACGCGCCACCCGCACCAAACTCAATTCCGAGGCCGCTTACGAGATGAATGCAGCGCTCGGCACCCAGACCGACAGCCCGCAGGAAGTGGCCGAAGAGGCGGTCATCGCCCTGTGCAACGAAACCCGCCGCAGCTGGCTCGGCTGGCCGGAAAAACTGTTCGTGCGGCTCAATGCCCTGCTGCCCGGCATCGTCGACAAAGCGCTGGCCAGACAGCTGCCGATCATCAAACGTTATGCCCGTCATCTTCAGCCAGGGACGACTGATACCGGCGCCAACAGTGCGCCACAACCAGACTTGTCCCGCCCGATCCCGACCAAGAAGGAGCATTAATATGAATTTTTTCCGTCAATCCGTGACCTCTTGTGCCATCGCCATCCTGCTGGGATCCACCTCAGTCATGGCCGCGAGTGATGCCCTCGTCCCCATCCAGCAACAGTGGGCCGCCTGCCAGTATCAACAGAGCGGCAAGGCGAAAGAGAGCTGCCTCGAAACCTTGAGCACCCAGGCCGAAGCGGCCAGCGCCAAGGAGCCTTTTCGCGCCGATCTGCTGATCTGGTCGGCCATCGTCAAGAGCACCTGGGCGGGGGCCAAAGGGGGGCTGGGGGCACTGGGTCTGGTGAAAGAGGCCAAAGCCAAGCTGGAGCTGGCACTCAAACAGGATCCCAAGGCGCTGGACGGCTCCGCCTATACCAGTCTGGGCTCCCTCTACTATCAGGTGCCCGGCTGGCCGGTCGGCTTTGGCGATGACGAAAAGGCAGAGCAACTGCTCAAGCAGGCGCTGGCCATCAATCCGGATGGCATCGATCCCAACTTCTTCTACGGTGACTTCCTGCTGGATCAGGGTCGCAAGGCCGAGGCCAAAACCTATCTCGACAAGGCGCTGGCCGCCCCGGCCCGCCCGGGTCGCGAAGTGGCCGATGAAGGGCGCAGAATGGAGATCCGCGATCGGCTGGCCAAGCTATAAAACCCTGATGGATCAAAGAACTATTTAAACTCTGCCCACCAGCTTGCATACTGGTGGGCAGGGTTGTTTATGCCACGGCACGCCCTGGCGCTGAGCCAGATCGCGACACCCAACAAACAGGGAGAAAAGAATGCGGATCCTGCTGGTGGAAGATGATGTGATGCTGGGAGATGGTATGCAGGATGCACTGCGCCATAGCGGCTATACGGTGGACTGGCTGCAACAGGGGTTGCCCGCTCTGGCAGCCCTCAAGAGCGACGAATTCGCCGCCCTGATCCTCGATCTCAACCTGCCCGACATCGATGGCCTCAGCCTGCTGCGCAAGTTGCGGCGTGAAGGACACCAGTTGCCGGTGCTGATCCTCACCGCCCGCGATGCGCTGGACGATCGGGTAGTCGGCCTCGATGCCGGCTCCGACGACTACATGGTCAAGCCCTTCGCCCTGCAGGAGCTCAACGCCCGCCTGCGCGCCCTGGTTCGCCGCAGCAAGGGGCAGGCTCAGGCGGTTCTGGAGTATGGCGACATCCTTATCTATCCCGAATCCCAGCAGGTCACCTATCAGGGGGAGGCGGTCAAACTCACCCCCCATGAATACAAGTTGCTGCAGGAGCTGATCAGCCAGAGCGGCCGGGTGCTGAGCAAGGATCAGCTGCAACAGAGCCTCTACGGCTGGGATGAAGGCGCCGAGAGCAACGCGGTAGAGGTGCATATCCACCATCTGCGCAAAAAGTTCTACAGCGACCTCATCCGCAATATTCGCGGGGTCGGCTACATCATTCCCCAGCTCGAACAGCCAAGCCGGACACCCGCACGATGAAACGTCCCCGCTCCATTCGCCGCTTTCTGCTCACCGGTATCCTGACGCTGGTGAGCCTGAGTCTCACCATCAGCGCCTTTATCGGCTACATGGAGGCGAGCCACGAGATGGAGGAGCTGTTTGATGCCCGCCTCGCCCAGTCTGCCCGTATCACCAACCAGCTGCTGGCCCGCTATATGGCCCAGCAGGGGCAGTTGCCCGCCAATGGCACCGTCTATCAGGAGTGGGAGGCGCAGAACCCCGATGAGTGGCAAAAAGACCCCAGCCTCAACCTGACCGGCGAGGATCGGGAGATCACCCCCTACGGCCACGAGTTCGAACGCAATCTCTACTTCCAGCTGCTCGATGAAAAGGGCGGCTTGCTGCTGCGCGCCCCCAGCGCCCCGGATCAGCCGCTGGTCACCCTGGCCATCGGCTTTGACACGGTCGAAAAAGATAACCACCAGTGGCGCACCTTCACCCTCTACAACCAGCAGGAGCAGACCTGGCTGGTGGTGGCCGAGCGGGACGACGAGCGCAGCGAACTGGCCAGCAAGATGGCCACCCTCACCATGCTGCCGCTGCTGATCACCCTCCCCTTCCTGCTGGCCCTGCTCTGGTGGCTCATCACCCGCGGGCTGGCCCCCCTTCGTCAGCTGGCCCAGGCCATCAGCGAACGTCACCCAGCCAACCTGAGCCCCCTCAGCCTCAAGATAAGCGCTCAGGAGCTGACCCCCCTCACCAACGAGATCAACCGGCTGATGCAGGCGCTGGCGGAGACCATAGAGCGGGAGAAACAGTTCACCAACGAGGCGGCCCACGAGCTGCGCACCCCGCTGGCGGTGCTGCGGATCCACAGTGAAAATGCCCTGGCTGCCGAAGATGAAGTGAGCCGCCAGCAATCTCTACACAAGATGCTGCAGGCCCTAGACCGCAGCGATCGGCTGATCCGCCAACTGCTGACCCAGGCCCGTATCGACAACCAACAGGGACTGGTACTAACCGAGCTGGAGGTGGGCCACCTGCTGCAAGGCACCCTGGCAACGCTGGCTCCCATCGCGCTCAAGAAGGATCAGCAGCTGTCGCTGGAATGTGAAGTGCCGCAACTGGTGATGGGGCAGGCCACCCTGCTCGAACTGCTGTTCAGCAACCTGATCGACAATGCGCTGCGCTATACCCAGCCGGAGGGCGAGATCAGGGTGCGGGTACTGCGAGAGGGCAACCGGGTGAGGGTAGATGTGAGCGACAACGGTCCCGGCATTCCCGCCAACGCCTTGCCCCGGCTGTATGAACGCTTCTTTCGGGTCAATCCCCAGCAGGGGGATGGCGTGGGTCTCGGCATGGCCATCGTCTCACGCATCGCCCAGCTGCACGGCGCCGACCTCGATGTCCACAACCGGCCGGAAGGGGGGCTGGAGGTGAGCGTGTTACTCCCGCTCCCGCCAGCAAGATAAGTAAAGAGCCCGCGATGCGGGCTCTTTACTTTCAATGACAATCTGGCTGCACGGTAAAGGTTCGACTGGCATCCACCGGGCCCAGCTCCGCCAGCAGACGTCGACCCAGCAGCACCGGATAGATCATCTTGCTGCGATCCCGCAGGGTGAACCACTCCTCATACACCTTATCCCCCAGACAGATGGACATGGTCACCGTTGGCCGCTGCTCCATGCCGCCCGCACCACGCACCGTCACGCTGCGCTCGACCCGCCGTTCGAACTGTTGTTTGACCAGTTTGCCGCTGTCGGCATCGGTCACCACCAGCATGAAGCGCACCCAGTGCTTGCCATCCCGTTTGAATCTGGTGATGGAGCGTGCATCGAGGGAAGAGGTGAGCGCCCCGGTGTCGAGTTTCATCTTTACCGCCACGCCGGTGGGCAAAATAAGTCCCTTCTCGATCCAGCCATAGCTGGTCGGGGTCTCAGCCAGCGCACTGCCACACAGTGCCAGCATCAGGGTGATCCCCACCATCATCTTGCCCATTTTACTGCCCTGCCTTGTCAATCCTGCGCCCAGATCTACCACAGTCCCATTGTGGGTCAATCCGATTTATTTCAGCTACTTGGATAATATCTGGCGGATCAGGAGAGAGACGACAAAGAGTGGCCGAACGGCGGCCCAAGCGAGCGGGAATATCGAAGGAGAGCAAGGCACCGAACGGTGCTGGATGAAACTGGTTGTTAACCTCAGGTTGTGACGCCAAAGGCTACCACAAGGATTTACAAATTATCAGTCTTGTTCTGAAGGGATTTTTGCCTACACTGTTGTAAACCGGAGGGCCTGAAAACCACCGGTTTTTTTGCGCCTGCCGAAAATTTGCCACTGCAAAAGTGACTTTCAACAAGGCTCAATAAGGAATTTGTAATGCGTATCGAAGAAGACTTGAAGCTCGGTTTCAAGGATGTCCTGTTCCGCCCCAAGCGCTCTACTCTCAAGAGCCGTTCCCAAGTAAGCCTGACCCGTCAGTTCACCTTCAAACACACTCAGACCCAATGGCAAGGCGTACCCGTTATCGCCGCCAACATGGATACCGTCGGCAGCTTTGCCATGGCGCGCACGCTGGCCGGTTTCGAGATGATGACCGCGGTACACAAGCACT
Organism: Aeromonas sp. R10-2; assembly: GCF_040908445.1. Lineage (NCBI taxonomy): Bacteria > Pseudomonadati > Pseudomonadota > Gammaproteobacteria > Aeromonadales > Aeromonadaceae > Aeromonas > Aeromonas sp. R10-2. The sequence continues at coordinate 30,124 of NZ_JBFODS010000088.1, forward strand.
ACAGCCTTGAGCAGTGGCAAGCTTTCGTCAACGAGACCGATCCGGCGCTGCTGGGCCATGTGATGGTCTCCACCGGCACCTCAGCTGAAGATTTCGCCAAGACCCGCCAAATCCTCGCCATGTCCGAAGCGCTGCGCTTCATCTGTGTCGACGTGGCCAACGGCTACTCCGAACACTTCGTCGAGTTCGTACGCAAAATTCGTGAAGCCTGCCCCAACCACGTCATTCTGGCGGGCAACGTGGTGACCGGCGAGATGGTCGAAGAGCTGATCCTCTCCGGCGCCGACATCGTCAAGGTTGGCATCGGCCCGGGCTCTGTCTGCACCACTCGCGTCAAGACCGGCGTCGGCTATCCGCAACTCTCCGCCATCATCGAGTGTGCCGATGCGGCCCACGGCCTCGGCGGCCAGATCGTCGGTGACGGCGGCTGTACCTGCCCGGGCGACGTCGCCAAAGCCTTCGGCGGCGGCGCCGACTTCGTCATGCTGGGCGGCATGCTGGCAGCCCACGAAGAGTGCGGTGGCGAGATCGTCGATGTAGACGGCGAACCCTTCATGAAGTTCTACGGCATGAGCTCCTCCAGCGCCATGGACAAGCACGCCGGCGGCGTCGCCGAGTACCGTGCCTCCGAGGGTAAAACCGTGCTGCTGCCCTACCGCGGCCCGGTCGAGAACGCCGTGCGCGACATTCTGGGCGGCGTGCGCTCCACCTGTACCTACGTGGGCGCCAGCCAGCTGAAAGAGCTCACCAAGCGCACCACCTTTATCCGGGTACGCGAGCAAGAGAACAACGTCTACGGCAAGGAGTAACCTGCCACAGACCGCCGTCACGCGCTGACGGTTAGAAGCCAGTCAACCGGTGTGCTACCCTGCGCACCGGTTTTTTTGCATCTGGGATCCCGAGCCATGACAACTCCCCTGCCCCCGTTTGACTGGGACATCTTCTGCTGCGTCGTCGACAACTTCGGTGACATCGGTGTCACCTGGCGACTTGCCCGCCAGCTAAAGCGGGAGGGGAATATTGCGGCACATGGCGATGAGGTTCAGGTGCGGCTCTGGGTGGACGATCTGGCAAGTTTCGCCCGCATCTGCCCCGGGCTCGACCCGGCGCAGGATGGCCAGTGGGTCGAGGGCATCTATATCCAGCACTGGCATGAGACCCTGCCGCGCGACATGGCACCGGCCAAGGTGGTGATCGAGGCCTTTGCCTGCGAGCTGCCCGCCCCCTTCATAGAGCTGATGGCAAGCCAACCCAACCCCTCATGCTGGATCAATCTGGAGTACCTCTCGGCGGAGAGCTGGGTCGAGGATTGCCACGGCCTCGCCTCGCCCCAGCGTGTTGGCAATAAAAGCCTCAACAAATACTTCTTCTTCCCGGGCTTTACCGCTAAAACCGGCGGCCTTTTGTGCGAGCACGACCTGATCGCCGAACGGGAGCTGTGGCAGCAAGATGATGCGGGACTTACCGCCTACTGGTCCAGCCTCGGTTTGCCGCCCAGACAAGAGCACGAGCTGCGGGTCAGCCTCTTTACCTACGAGAGCGATGCGCTGAAGAGTCTGGTCGAGAGCTGGTGCCAGAGCGCCACGCCCGTTACCCTGCTGCTGCCGCTGGGGCGCTCTCTCAACGATGTGCTCACCGGTGCCGGTCTGACTGATGCCATCCCTGCAGCCAAAGCGGGGGATATGCTCCACGCGGGCAACCTCACCATCAAGCTGCTGCCGATGACCGATCAGGCTGGCTACGATCGACTGCTGTGGAGCTGCGATCTCAATCTGGTGCGTGGGGAGGACTCCTTCGTACGGGCCCAGTGGGCGGCTCGTCCTTTCCTCTGGCACATCTACCAACAGGAGGAGGAGGCCCATCTGGTCAAGCTGGAGCAGTTCCTTGACCACTATCTTGCCGCTCTGCCCGTCGAATGTGCTCAATGGCTGCACCGCTTTAATCTGGCTCTCAACCGTGGCGAAGATTGCGGCGAACTTTGGGCCCAATGGCCCCGATATAGCGCCATTTGGCAGCAACATGGGCGAAGCTGGTCACAGAAGTTGCTCCGGGATGGGGATCTCGTCACACGGTTGGTGAAATTTTTAGAAAGCCGTATATAATCTGGCAGTTTTTATCCGTCCGTTTCACGAACAGGAATTTTTTACATGAAAACCGCACAGGAAATCCGCGCTGGTAACGTAGTCATGATCGGCACCGAGCCGATGGTGGTTCAGAAGGCTGAATTCAACAAATCCGGCCGTAACTCCGCCGTGGTCAAAATGAAGCTGAAGGGCCTGCTGAACGGCAGCGCTACCGAGACCGTCTTCAAGGCCGACGACAAGCTGGACGTTGTTCAGCTGGAACGTAAAGAGTGCACCTACTCCTACTTCTCCGATCCCCTGTATGTCTTTATGGACACCGAGTACAACCAGTACGACGTAGAGAAAGACAACCTGGGTGACGTGCTGAACTACCTGGTAGACGGCATGGAAGATCTGTGTGAAGTGACTTTCTACAACGAGAAAGCCATCTCCGTAGAACTGCCGACCACCATCGTGCGCGAAGTTGAGTACACCGAACCGGCTGCCCGTGGCGACACCTCCGGTAAAGTGACCAAGCCTGCCCGTCTGAAAGGCACTACCTACGAGCTGGCTGTTGCCGCTTTCGTAGAGATCGGTGACAAGATCGAAATCGATACCCGCACCGGCGAATTCAAGCGTCGCGTCAACTAATTGACCGCTTTGAATTGATTGCAAAAAAGCGAGCCACCGGCTCGCTTTTTTATTGCCTCCGGGTTGCCATCACATCGCCCGCCTTCAGAAAATCCCGCCGCCGCCGCTAACCCAGATAACCGGGGGTGCACACTATGGCCAGATTATCCTTATCACTGCTGTTATTGACCTTGCTGGCTGGCCATGGGGCAGAGGCGAGCGAGGTCGCGCCCCCCGTTGCCGAGCCAATGCCCCTCGACCATTGGCAAGCGAGCGACTGGAAAGGGCTACCCGATGCCACCCAGATCGACAAGCAGACGGTGCTGTTCGCCAAACACGACAGTGAAAACTATCTGGGGCTCGCCATTTTACTGCCCGACTGGCAGCGCAGCGGCCAGCTGTGGCAACTGACTCGCGCCCTCGGCCGACTGGGCTTTGATACCCTGCTGCTGCTGCCCTCCCCCCAGCAGACCGAACTGGACCCAGCCGCCGAGAAAAAAGCGAAAAACAGCGATGAGTTTCGCAAGCAGTTTGCCGAGCGGATCAGCAAGCTGGCGGACGCCAAGCTGCAGGAGGGGGGCTTCAAGCTGATCCTGGCGCAAGGTACCGGCGCCGCCTGGACTGCCAACCTCATCGCCAGCGAACAGTTGCCCGCCCCCGATGCACTGGTGCTGCTCGATGGTTTTTTCCCTAACCAGCAGAGCAACCAGACCCTGGCCAAACAGGTGGCTCAGGCGGCCATCCCCACTCTGGACCTCTATCAGGAGGATGGCGGTCGCTGGCCCCTGCTGGCTGCCGAAGCACGCCAGACCGAGAGCCGACGCAGCCACAAGCTCAACTATCGCCCCTACGCCCTGATGGAGCTGGAGGAGACCCCCACCCGCATTCAGGGCTGGCTCAACCATCTGGGCTGGCTCTAAACCAGCCGCCACCGTGGCGCAATAAAGCGCGCGCCAGCTCACATCTGCCGGATAAAGCCCAACCCTACCACGGCGACGATCTGGCCCTGACCGCATCCTCTTTGGCATCATGGCCTCTCGAACCTGAACAATGGCAGGAAGGCCCATGCAGCAGATTGTGTTTCTCGACAGCGATACCCTGGATGCGGGCATCACCCTGCATCACCCCGACTTCCCCCACCACTGGCAGAGCTATCCAAGTACTACCCCGGAACAGGTGGTGGAACGGCTCAAAGATGCCAGCATCGCTATCATCAACAAGGTACGGATCGGCGCCGCCGAACTGGCTCAGCTGCCGGAGCTCAAACTCATCGCCCTGGCCGCCACTGGCAGCGACAACGTGGATCTGGAAGCGTGCCGCGCCGCCAACGTCGGGGTGTGCAACATTCGCAACTACTCGGGTCCCTCGGTGCCGGAGCACGCCATGGCGCTGATGCTGGCCCTGTCGCGCAACCTCTTCTGCTGGCGCCAGTCGCTGCTGGAGGGGCGCTGGCAACAGAGCGGCCAGTTCTGCTTCTTTGACCACAACATCATGGATCTGCACGGCAAGCAGCTTGGCATCATCGGCAAAGGGACGCTCGGACAGGCGCTCGGCGAGCGAGCCAAAGGGATGGGGATGACAGTGCGTTACGCCCAGAGCCAGGTCGGCGCCAGTCACGACGAGGATCGCTTGCCCCTCGACGAGTTGCTGCAAAGCTCGGACGTCATCAGCCTGCACTGCCCGCTCACCCCCTACACCCGCAACCTGATTGGCGAGCGGGAGCTGGATCTGATGAAACCGGGCGCCCTGCTGATCAACGTCGGCCGTGGCGGGCTGGTGGATGAGGAGGCGCTGCTGCAAGCGCTGGCCAACGGCCGCCTCGGTGGCGCCGGTTTCGATGTGGCGAGCGTCGAACCCCCGCCCCCCGACCATCCCTTGATGAAAGCGCTGCAATACCCCCACTTCATTCTGACCCCCCATGTGGCCTGGGCCAGCGAAGAGTCGATGCAGCGTCTCGCCGATCAGCTGATCGACAACATCAACGCCTTTGCTGCCGGTCGCCGCCAGCACCGGCTGGTGTAACCGCACGAGCGAGTAACCGCAAAATCGAGTGACCACACCATGCAAAACGGGACCAACAGGCCCCGTTTTGCATCTTTCGCACTCACTGCGCGCACATCAATCGTCGTCATGCCATCTGTGCTTCTTATGCTTTTTGTACTTCTTGTGGTGCTTGTGATGGTGATGATCGTCGTCATCATCGTAATAGCGATCCTGGCTCTTGTGGCCATCGCCGGTCTTGGCACCGATGGCCGAACCGCTCGCCCCGCCGACCCCGGCGCCGATCAGCTGCCCGGTATCACCACCGACACTCTTGCCGATGGCGGCACCGCCCAGCGCCCCCACCGCGCCGCCAAGGGCCGCTTCATTCTTGTTGCCCTTGTTGGCCGTCGCAGCCCCACCAGCAGCACCGCCCAACGCAGCCCCCACCAGCGCACCGGTATCGCCACCCAGCTCCTTGCCGATCATGGTGCCCGCCACACCACCTGCGCCGCCACCCAAAATGGTATTGAGGGTCTCGGAGGCGTACACGGTCGTGCTGCCAGCCAGCAAGGCGCCCAGCAGTGCCAGTGCGCGAAGAGCACGCGAATTCATCTCCATGGGTACTCCTGTCAAACCTGATTAATATTCAGCGGCACTATACAAAGCGCCACGGGGTTCGCCAGCCAGCAGAAATGAGGGATGCGACAGTCAATGGCCGCACGGCTACTGCCAAAAATGGAAGAGTAAAATCAAGCGATTGAATTTAAAGATTAAAATCACCAAAAAGCCAAACTATTACGGCAGGGTGACCCACAATCGGGTTGTCGTGTCCCGGCACAGGCCCGCCGCGCTGGGACAAAAGCTGTCAGTCAGCAGCCTCATCCGCCAGATGCCAGCAGTCCCGGCCAGCCTCCTTGCTACGATAAAGGGCTGCATCAGCACGCTCGAAGATGGGGTCGGCAACGGGTGAATGGCAGGCACCGCCGATACTCAAGGTGACCTGTCCCTTGTGCTCACGCCACTGCTGATGTCGCACCACGTCAAGCAGACAATTGAGCTTCTCCGCCAACTCATCCTGCGGCTGTTGCAGCAGAGCGGCAAACTCATCGCCACCAATCCGGTAAACCGTGCTCACCCCCAGCACATCAGCAAGGCAATTGGCCACCCGACACAGCACCTGATCGCCGAAGGCATGACCCCGACTGTCATTGAGTCCTTTGAAGTGATCAATATCAAACAGCAGCAGCCAGAAGCGCTCCCCCCTCAGCTCCAGCGCGCTCTTGTGCTGCTCGAAGGCTAGCCGGTTCATGATACCGGTCAGAGGGTCCCGCAACAGCGCATCCTGCCCCTTGAGGAAGCTGGCCCTGACCTGATCGATCTCGTTCAGGCTGCGTCGCACAAACCAGGTATTGGCCTTGGTGATGGGGGGAGAACTCTCCAGATTGCGCACGATACCGGTCAGTGAACCCGACACCAGCGCCTGCTCCTGGCGGAAGATCCGCACCAGCAGACTCAGCGTGCAACACCAGATGGCAAACAGGGAGATCAATGGCAAAACCACCATCTGCAGCGCCTCATAGAGGCTGTTGCGGAACAGCACGGGCGGCAGATAGATATTGAGATCCCAGCCAATATCCGCCAGCTCGCGCTTCAGGAAAGTACCATGACACAACACATCCAGACCGAGCCACTGCTGGCCCTGATGCTGCTCGATGGGGTGATCTGCCAGCAGATCCATATTGCTGCCCACCACCAGCTGGCCGCTGTCGCGCAAGGTAAGATAGAGTGCGGCCTGATTGCCGCCAACCGTCCGCTGTAGCGCCTGCTGCAGCGAGTCGAACGACATGTCGACCATCAGCAGCCCCAGCAGTTGCCCCTGATCGTCCCGCACCCGTTTAATCAGGCTGAGTATCAGTTCATTGGTATTGTATTCAGGGTAGGGGCCAAACCAGACGAGCTCGTCGCCCGGCATAGTGGTCACCTGATACCAGGGTCGCAGCGCCGCCTGATAACCGGGGGGCGGTAGCCAGTCCGGGTAGCTGTCGATACGATCCGCGTTCAGGTTGTAAAAGTAGATGTAGTGGTTGCCTGGTTTGATCTTGTGCGCAATGGCCCAGATGGGGGAGTCGGCCAGCCCGCCGCGAGCGATCTTCTCCTTGTCAAGCGAGGCCTCCAGCACCGCCAGTTGCCGCTCATTGACCTTCACCATCTCGTGGATCAGGGACGCTTCAACGGAGGATGCCATGTGGCCGAAGCCGGATACCGTCATGTCGATATCCCTCAGATAGCTGGCAATAGCCATGATGATCGTCACTATCAGGATCATCAAACCAATCAATGCCGAGAGGGGGACCAACACATAGTAGCGTTTATTGAGATACGAACGGCTCACATCACATCCGAACCAAGAAAACATACGGGGATTGTGGGAGAGAAAGGAGAGTGAATCATTGATTAATATCACTTTCGCGCCCCTTAAATGACATTTCCAACATTAACGAAACGTCAGGGTTCGCAAACGAATATCAACTGACAGGAAAAACGCTAGTTACCCCGGGTTAACCCCGCTCTGCATCGCGGGTGTTATAGTCTATACCTGATTCGGCAGGCGCTGGACAAACCGTCCATCACCGGCTGCAACGCCAAGCAGAACAAGGAGATGTTATGAGCAGTCCGTTTATCGAACAGATCAAAGCACGTCGTACCATCTATGCCCTGGGCGACCAGGTGTCCCATACGCCGGAGCAGCTGACGACCCTGATCCAGGATGCCATCAGGCACAGCCCCTCCTCCTTCAACTCCCAGAGCTCCCGTGCCGTCATCCTGTTTGGCGCCCAGCACCACAAGCTGTGGGATATCGTCAAAGCCGAGCTGAAAAAGATTGTGCCGCCGGAGGCCTACGCCCAGAGTGAGGCCAAGGTAGATGGCAGCTTTCGCGCAGGCTTTGGTACCGTGCTGTTCTTCGAAGACACCGACGTCATCAAGGATCTGCAGCAAAAATTCGCCCTCTACGCAGACAACTTCCCCATCTGGTCGGAACATGCCACCGGCATCGCCCAGTTTGCGGTCTGGACAACGCTGGCGCAGGAGAAAGTCGGTGCCTCCCTGCAGCACTACAACCCCCTCATCGACGAGGCGGTACGCAAGGAGTGGAACCTGCCCGCCAGCTGGCTGCTGCGTGCCCAGATGCCCTTTGGCAGTATCAAGCAACCGGCCGGCGACAAGACCTTTATCGACGACGCTACCCGTTTCCGCGTTTTCAAATAACCATTGAGATAGCAAAACGCCCCCGCATCTCGGGGGCGTTTTTATTGCGGCATACAGCGTTGATGGCGATGGTTCATACCGCAATCTGCAGTCGTAAGACGCTCTATCCACCGCTCAGGCGGGCAGCTTTACCAGCAGGGACTCGCTTTCCTCCAACTCCACCTTCACCTCGCACCAGTCGCGGATCACCGCCACCACCGCCGGATTGAGCGGCGCATCGTCCCCTACCTGCACCACGGTGCAACCTGCACGCAGGGCACTCTCGATACCGGCCGGGGCATCCTCGAACACCAGACAACGAGCGGGAGACACGCCAAGCCGTTTGGCTCCCAGCAGATAGGGCTCGGGATCGGGTTTGCCATTGATCACAGCTTCGGCCCCCACGAGCACGGCCGGCAGCGGCAAACCGGCACAATTCAGGCGGTGACGGGCAACCCGCTCACTGGCGGAGGTCACGATGGCCCAAAGCTCTGGCGACAAGCGGCCCAGCAACTCGCCAGCCCCAAAGATGGCGTCGCCACCGGTATGTTCCATCTCCAGATCGTCGAGGCGCGCTGCCTCCCGCTCCACATCCAGTTGCGGGGCCAACGCCCGGATCACCTCACGCGAGCGCATACCGTGGCACATAGCCAGTACCGGCTCTGGGGCAAGCTGATGATGCTGACACCAGAGCCGCCACACCTTCTCCACATCGCCGGTCGAGCAGACCAGGGTGCCATCCATATCGAGCAGCAGGGCGGATACCGACAGGGTGATCGTGTTCATGCCTGCACTCATACAGACACTCATACAGGCCCCCCGGCCAGCTCGGGCAGAGAGCCAGATAGCGCATCGGCAAAGGCCTGCTGCTGGGCGGCACGCTCATAACAGGCCAACGCCTGCTCGGCACTGCCTGCCCACACTTGCAAGGGGCCGACCACAAAACCCTGTCGCAGCAGGCTGGCGAGCAGCTCCCCCGTCTCCGGGGCCGCCAATGGCTGGGCCAGCACCAGCTTGCCCTTGATCAAAAAAAGATAACGTTGAGTGGACATGATATGGCTCCTTGTTCCGGTTCAGAGGAGGGCGATTCCCCCCTTGCAGAGCCATTAGAACAAGGCGATTAGATAATTTATAATCAATAAATCGCCACTTTGGATAACCAATTGGAATGAGATTCGACTTGAGGCAACTGCAGGCGTTTGTGACGCTGGCCGACACCGCCAACTACCGGGAAGCGGCCAGCCGCCTCTTTATCACCCAGCCGGCCCTCACCAAGCAGATCCAGGGGCTGGAGCAGACGCTGGGCTGCACCCTGTTCAAACGGGGCCGCCACGGCGCCGAGCTGACGGCGCTCGGCGCCCAGCTGCTCACTCAGGCAAGCGCACTGGTCAAACACGGCAGGGAGTTTGAACGTCACGCGCTGGCAGTGGCGAGTGGCGTGGCCGGTCGGCTCAAGATTGGCTTCGGTCTGTCGAGTTTCGCACTGGCCCCTGCGCTGGTGGCCCGCTTCAAGCAGCAGGTCCCGGACGTGATGGTCCATCTGCAGGATATGCCCTCCGCGATCCAGCAGGAGCAGCTGCTCTCCGGCCAGTTACAACTTGGCTTTATGCGCAGACCTCAGGTGCCGCAGTTACAGGAGCACAGACTGCTGATCGACCGGCTGGTGCTGGCGGTGCCGACACGAATGACCGAACCAGACCCGGCCGCATTCGACGTCCAGCAGGCACTGATCAGTCAACCCCTGTTGCAGATGGTGGGCCACCGCTGCCCTGGGCTCAGCCAGCAGATCGCCGGTTTTCTCGGCGCCAATCGGCTGACCGGCATGGTCCAGGAGGCCGAGGATATCCAGACGCTGGTGGCATTGGTCGCGGCGGGCATAGGCAACGCCATCCTGCCACGCAGCGTCAGCTTTATCGCAGGCCCCGATGTCACCCTCTATCCCCTCTCTGGTCCCAGCTCCGAGTGGGAGGTCAGCATGGTATGGAATCCGGACTTTGCCGACCCCATCCGGGATCACTTCGTCAGGCAGGTGATCGCCAGCCATCCCCTGCCGGTGTCAGCCACGCCCGAGCGCTGAAACCAACCCTTGCTGGTAGCTAACACCGTGACCAGCCAAAAAACAGTGCGCCCCCATCAAGGGGGCGCATGCAGGAAAAAAGCGGCAATGCGGCTCAACAGCTGGCGCAGTGACTACGGTTTTTACCCGCCCCCTTGGCGCAATAAAGCGCCGCATCGGCCGCGGCCAGCAACGCCCCTTCTCCCTCCAGCAGTTGCTCAGCCGTGTAGGTGGCAATGCCAATACTGGCGCTAAGCTGAATATTATTTGCCACCACGATGTCGAGATCGTTGATGGCCTGGCGGATCTCCTCTCCAATCCGCTGGGCCGCATCTCGATCGGTATTGCCGAGGATCAGGGCAAACTCGTCACCACCAAAACGGCAGGGCAGATCCGCCGGACGCTGGCAGAAGGATTGCAGAAGATGGCCCACCAGCTGGAGGGAGCCATCCCCCATCTGATGACCAAGATGGTCATTGCACGCCTTGAAGTTATCCAGATCCAGCATGATGAGGGAGAGCGGGGTATGTTCACGCATGCTGCGCCGCCACTCGTTATGCAAAAAGCTGTTAAACAGCCGCCGATTGGCCAGTCCGGTCAGGGGATCATGTTGGGAGAGGCTGGCAACTTCCAGCTCCAGCAGCTTGCGCTCGGTGATATTGATATGGGCGATGGAAAAAAACTCGGCGTCAAGCCCGGGTACCGGCGCGACTCGCATCATAAACCAGCGCTGGGTGTCGGGGCTGTGGCAGGGGTATTCCAGATAGAACTTCTCCTGCTGATGACGGATGACCCGGAGGATCCCCTCCACGGCAGCCAATCCAGAGGGCTCGGATTCAGCGTCACAAGCCCCCATATAATTGACCCCAATCCAGTTATATCCCTTGGGCATGCCGTTTTGCTCGGCAAACAGATCCCAGGCGAGATTGGTGTAATGGATCACGCCATCCCGATCTATCACCGATATCTGGTCTTCCAGCGAATCCAGCAGCGCAGCCAGATGATGGGCTCGCTCGGCGAAGTGACTCTGCCGCGTCTGTATATCATCCGCCATGGTGGCCATCCTGTGGCAAAAGTGGCATACCGCCATCTATTAACAATTAAGTCAGCAGATAGAGTAAAGCACCCCGTTCCCACTTAGCCAACTGAGACCAAATTTCACCATCGCACATCATCCGGCAAGGTTTCAGGCCAGTTTCCCTGTTCCGGATAACAAGAGCACATCATGAGCATATGTGTCTGATAAGTCACATTTAATGCCCACACCACTGATTTTCGCAGGGGATGCCATCGCCCTCTCCGTCCATTTTGGTGTTCGGGCAATGTTGCAAAAACCAGGTTGCCTCCTCGCAGGAGGTCATCTGGGAGCAATGCTGCCGACCATCACACTGGCGAATAAAGGTCGTTCCCTGTGGCGTGCTGACCTCCTCCTGATTGAAAGAGGAGACCGGCAATGGCGCCATCGACTCGGCCGAGAAACGGGAATAGATGGAAAAGAGGCCGACGAGCACCAGCAGAGGGATCAATTTGCCACTCCAGCTGCTCTTGCGACGTCGATAGGGGTTACTCCGCTCTCTGGTAGAAGTGGGTCGTGGCGGCTGACTTGCCGCCCAAAACGATGGCGCCGCCGACGATGCGGCCGATCTTGCTGCTGATGATTCGGCCGAGGGCACTGCATCCGCCAACGTGAGCGGGCGATCGGGGAAAAAAACCTGTAACGCCCTCGGTTTGCCATCCTGGCCACTGCCGATCAGATAGGTGACACGCTCCCCCGGCTCTGGCACGCGGCCATCTGATTGCAGCGCCGTAACATGCACAAACAGCCCTGCACTGCGTGCTCCATTGATTGCCTGCTCGGCGCCATTTTGCTCCGGCGTAATAAATCCAAAGCCGCGCGCCTCGTTCCAGCTCGCGATCCGTCCCTGATAACGCATCTGTCCATCCTTGTTGTTATCCATGTGAGCACTATCTTGCCCGACAATCATGTTGCCCAAAAGCGCTGCGGCCCGACAGAGGGCCGCAGAGTCAATCTCAACACGGTGCTCGGGTGCTGCCTGCGTTAAGGATCAAGCCAGCTGGGACACCTTGATGATCTCGGCGATGCGACCCAGCATGCGCAGCGAGGTGTGATGCTCGGTGGCATCTGCGGCGGCGCAGGCATCCTCCAGAATGGTGATGGCGTAGTCGCGATCGTGACCATCCCGCGCTGCCGCCTGAATGGCCCAGCTAGTGCTCACCCCGCACAGATAGAGGTGGTCGATGTGATTGGCACGCAGCGCAGGCTCCAGCACCGTGCCATAGAAGGGGCTCACTCTGGGCTTGGTCAGCACCAGATCGCCGGGCTGCACATCCAGATCAGGATGAAAGTCGGTGCCGCTGTCAGCCAAAGAGAGCGCCCCCAACTGGTGAGCGTGACCAAACATGGGAGATCCCTTGGGTTGCAGCTGATAGCCGCCGTCAAAGCCCACCTTGATCAGCGCCACCAGCCAGCCGTGGGCGCGGGCATGGGCCAGCGCCTGATTGGCATGCGCAATGGCATCCTGCTCCAGCACGTGGGCTGCGGAGGCGGCAATGCGCCCGTCGGGATGGGCAATATCGTTGATAAAATCGATCACCAACAGTGCCTTGTTCATCACCTTTGCTCCTTCACGCATTCTGCCCGTGTTACCTGGTTTCTACCTGTCAAACCAGCCCCAGTGCATAGCGCAGCGCCATCTCCTTCAATGGGCCCGCCTTGTCCGCCAGGTTGAGGGCCAGATTGCGGGCCAGCTTGAGCGGGCCAATCTCGTTGCTGAACACCCCGTAGAAGAGATCCATCCCCGACTGCATCAGCAGGTTGTCAGGACGACGGCGCCGCTCGTAACGCTCGGCCAACGCCAGTTGATGCCAGTCGGCGCCAGCTCCTTGCAGCAGATCAGTCCAGCAGGCCACATCCTTGAAGCCAAGGTTGACCCCCTGCCCCGCCAGCGGGTTGATGGTGTGGGCAGCATCGCCAAGCAGCACCACCCGACCGGCGTGATAGTCGTTGGCGTGGCGGCGCACCAGCGGGAAGCTCCCCTTGCCGCTGACGGTAAATCCGCCGAGCCGGCTTGGGAAGTGGCGGCGCACTTCGGCGGCAAGCCCTTCGTTGCTCATGGCCGCCAGCGCGCGGATACGGACCGGGCTGTCATACCACACCAGAGAGCCGTGCTGGCCTGGTAGTGGCAGGAAGGCGCGCGGGCCGCTCGGGGTGAACTGCTGCCAAGTGATATCTTCCTGCGCAAAGTCGGTGTCGATATTGATCAGCATGCAGTGCTGGCGGTACTCGAAGCGCGATACGCCGATACCCGCCAGCTTGCGGGTGTGGGATTCGGCACCATCGCAAGCCAGCACCCAGCGAGCCGCCAGCTCGGTGCCGTCGTCCAGAGTCAGCACAGCTTCATCTGCACTCTGGCGCAGGCTGGTCACCGCCGCCGGGGTGTGGGTCTGGATGGTGGGAAAATCCTCCATCCGCTTGAGCAGGGCGAGCTGCACCAGCCGGTTTTCGATGATGTAGCCGAGCTGGGGCAGACCGAGATCGGCGGAATTGAAGCGGGTGGCAAAACCGTCCAGCTCCCAGGTCTCCAGTCGGCGGTAGGGGCAGAGCCGCATCTGCTGCAGATGGTGCCAGGCACCGGCCTGCTCCAGCAGCGCCACCGAGGCCTGACTGATGGCGGAGACCCGCAGATCCAGCGGCTGCTCCGGCGCGTAATGCTCCGGCAGTTGGGTCTCGATGACCCGCACCGAGAGACCCTGAGCCGCCAGCAGACAGGCAGTGGCGGCGCCCACCATGCCGGCGCCGACGATGGCGATATCACACTGTTCCATACATTTATTCCTGAAAGGGTGCGTCCGGCGACAGCGCCCGGACGTGAACCGGATGGCTGCATGATAGCGCAAGGGCGGCTGATAAACAGTGAGACAAACAGGGAATTGCTGCGTCAAATCAAGGAGAAAGCTTATTGAGCTTGCTGGCAACAGGTATCGGGTGAGCACCATTGCCAGCTGGATATTAGCTAGGCAGTATCCAGATTGCGGAGTAAAATGCGCGGTCCTTTGACCATGCCGATTTCAAAACAAGTCAAGAGAAGCAATGAGCAAGAAACTTCACATTAAAACCTGGGGTTGCCAGATGAACGAGTATGACTCGTCCAAAATGGCCGACCTGTTGGATGCCAGCAATGGCTACACGCTTACCGAAGAGCCCGAAGAGGCAGATGTCTTGCTGCTGAATACCTGCTCCATCCGCGAAAAGGCGCAGGAGAAGGTGTTCCACCAGCTGGGACGCTGGAAAAAGCTCAAGGCCAACAAGCCCGGTCTGGTGATCGGCGTGGGTGGCTGCGTTGCCTCTCAGGAGGGCGATGCGATTCGCCAACGCGCTCCCTATGTGGATATCGTGTTCGGCCCGCAGACCCTGCATCGCCTGCCCGCCATGATCAAGGAAGTGCAAGAGGGCCATGGTGCCCAGGTTGATATCGCCTTCCCCGAGATCGAAAAATTCGACAGCCTGCCCGAACCGCGCGCCGAAGGGGCCACCGCGTTCGTCTCCATCATGGAAGGCTGCTCCAAATACTGTACTTACTGCGTGGTGCCCTACACCCGCGGTGAAGAAGTGAGCCGACCGCTGGACGACGTGCTCTACGAAATCGCCCAGCTCGCCCAGCAGGGCGTGCGCGAAGTAAACCTGCTCGGCCAGAACGTCAACGCCTACCGCGGCCCGACCTTTGATGGCGGCATCTGCACCTTCGCCGAGTTGCTGCGTCTGGTGGCCGCCATCGACGGTATCGATCGCATTCGCTACACCACCAGCCACCCGATCGAGTTCACCGACGACATCATCGAAGTCTACAAAGACACCCCGGAAGTGGTCAGCTTCCTGCACCTGCCGGTGCAGAGCGGCTCCGACCGTATTCTGACCATGATGAAGCGCCCGCACACCATCCTGGAGTACAAATCCAAGATCCGTCGCCTGCGTGCCGCCCGTCCCGACATCACCATCAGCTCCGACTTCATCGTTGGCTTCCCGAACGAGACGGACGAAGACTTTGAAGCGACCATGAAGCTGATCGAGGATGTGGGTTTCGACATGAGCTTCAGCTTCATCTTCAGTCCGCGCCCGGGCACCCCGGCCGCCGACATGCCCGACGATGTCGACATGGAAGTGAAGAAAGCCCGTCTGGCCCGCCTGCAGCACGTCATCAACAACCAGGCGATGCAGATTGGCCGTGCCATGCTGGGCACCACCCAGCGCATCCTGGTGGAAGGGCCCTCCAAGCTCGACCCGATGCAGCTGTGTGGCCGCACCGAGAACAACCGGGTGGTCAACTTTGAAGGCCAGCACACCCTGATCGGCGGCTTTGCCGACGTGGAGATCACCGAGGTACGTCCCAACTCCCTGCGCGGCAAGTTCATCCGCGGCGAGAGCGAGATGAACCTGCGGATCGCCACCGCCCCGAGCGAAATCCTGGCCCGTCGCCCGGATAACGTACCGGACGAGCTGGGCGTGGCCGCTTTCACACCCCATTAATCCCCTCCTCCCCATTCGCCCGGCGGATGGGGAGCGCCTTGAGACGAGGATATTTTGAGCCGACACATCTCGACCCTGAATCTGCATCTGGAGCCCGCCGACAACCAGCGCCTTGCCAGCCTCTGCGGCCCCTTCGATGACAACATCAAGCAGCTGGAGCGCCGCCTCGGCGTCGAGATCAGCTACCGTGACAGCCACTTCCAGCTGGTGGGCAAACCGGCCCAGCTGGATGCCGCCGCCGTCATCCTCAAGCACCTTTATGTGGAAACCCAACCCCTCAAGGGTGGCAAGGTGACCGACATCACCCCCGACATGGTCCATCTGGCCATTCAGGAGTCGCGGGTGCTGGAGCAGGATGACGAACCGGCGCCGAGCATCCCCTATGGCAAGGAGGTGACGGTCAAGACCAAGCGCGGTCTCATCAAGCCACGCAGCCCAAATCAGGCCCAGTACATTGCCAATATCGTGCGCCACGATATCTGCTTCGGCATCGGCCCGGCCGGTACCGGCAAGACCTATCTGGCGGTGGCGGCGGCGGTGGATGCGCTGGAGCGTCAGGAGATCCGCCGCATTTTGCTGACCCGTCCGGCGGTGGAAGCGGGGGAGAAGCTGGGCTTCCTGCCCGGCGATCTCTCCCAAAAGGTGGATCCTTACCTGCGCCCCCTCTACGACGCCCTGTTCGAGATGCTGGGCTTTGAGCGGGTCGAGAAGCTGATGGAGCGCAACATCATCGAGGTGGCGCCGCTCGCCTATATGCGCGGAAGAACCCTCAATGACGCCTTTATCATTCTCGATGAGGCCCAGAACACCACCACCGAGCAGATGAAGATGTTCCTCACCCGCATCGGCTTCAACTCCAAGGCAGTGGTCACCGGTGACATCACCCAGGTAGACCTGCCGCGCAACGCCAAATCCGGCCTGCGCCACGCGCTGGAAGTGCTGCCAGGGGTCGATGGTCTGTCATTCAACTTCTTCGAGTCCAAAGACGTGGTGCGCCACCCGGTGGTGGCCCGTATCGTGCAGGCTTACGAGGCATTCGATGCCAAACAGGCAGCCGAAAAAGCAGCACCCCATTCCGGCAAAGAGAGTGAGCAATGAGCGTAACCCTGGATCTGCAGCTGGCCAGTGCCAGCACTGACGGCCTGCCCACCGAAGCCCAGTTGCAAGGCTGGCTCGACGGCACCATTCTCGGCTTCCAGCAGGAGGCTGAAGTGACGGTGCGTATCGTCGACGAGGCGGAGAGCAACGAGCTCAACCTCACCTATCGCGGCAAGGACAAGCCCACCAACGTGCTCTCCTTCCCGTTCGAGGCGCCACCCGGTCTGGAGCTGCCGCTGCTCGGCGATCTGGTGATCTGCCGTCAGGTGGTAGAGCGCGAGGCCGAGGAGCAGGGCAAGCCCCTGATGGCCCACTGGGCCCACATGGTTGTGCACGGCAGTCTGCATCTGCTAGGTTATGACCATATCGAGGATGAGGAAGCCGAAGAGATGGAAGCGCTTGAGCGCGACATCATGCAGGAGCTCGGTTTTGCCGATCCTTATCTGAACGACGAAGAGTAAAGAACCGGATGGTCATCGTCTTGAAACAGCAGATGGCCATCCTTATATAACCCGAACTATTTCAAGTGTGTTCATACGAGTAACCAAGAGAGAAAATGACCGACGATCACCCTAGTACCGGCTCGCCGAAGAAAACCTGGCTCGACAAACTCAGCCAACTCTTCCAGGGCGAGCCAAAAGACCGCAATGATTTGGTAGACGTGATAGCCGATGCCGAAGAGCGCGACCTCATCGATCAGGACACCAAGGACATGATCGAGGGGGTGCTGGAGATCGCCGATCTTCGCGTGCGCGATATCATGATCCCCCGCTCCCAGATGGTGACCATCGAGAAGTCCCAGCCGGTGGATGCGATCCTGCCGGTGATCATCGAGTCCGGCCACTCCCGCTTCCCGGTGATCAACGAGGACAAGGATCATGTGGAGGGCATTCTGCTCGCCAAGGATCTGCTCCCCTTCGGGTTTGGCGGCCATCACGCCAGCGAGCCGCTGCAGCTCGAGAAAATCTTGCGCCCCACGGTGATCGTGCCGGAAAGCAAACGGGTTGACCGTCTGCTCAAGGAGTTTCGTGAAGAGCGCTACCACATGGCCATCGTGGTCGACGAATTTGGTGGCGTCTCCGGTCTGGTGACCATCGAAGACATACTGGAACTGATCGTTGGCGAGATCGACGACGAGTTTGACGACATCGAGGATGAGCCGGACGAAATCCGCCGCCTCAGCAAGCGGGTCTTCTCCATCAGCGCCCTGACCGAGATCGAGGATTTCAACGACTTCTTCGGCACCAAATTCAGCGATGAAGAGGTGGATACGGTGGGCGGTCTGGTGATGCACGCCTTCAGCCACCTGCCCAAGAAGGGCGAGGAGATCGAGCTGGACGGCTACCTGTTCAAGGTGATGCATGCCGACCGGCGTCGTCTGCAGCAGCTGCAGGTGAAGATCCCCGAGCACCACGCGGCGGCGCAATCCGAGCCGCAATAGGCAGATCCGCTCGATGTGTGAAACAACGCCCCGACCTCGGGGCGTTGTGCTCTCTGCCACCGGCATCGAGGCTCGCCGTTGCCCCGCTTACAGGTTAAGATACCGGCCATTCGACCCCAGTTGCACACCAAGACGAGCACCATCGCCCGTGAGATTATCCCCTGTTACTTCCAAAATTCTGTTAAGCCTCAGTGCATTGGCCTCTGGTGCCATCGCCGTGCTGGCCTTCTCCCCCTTCGGCTACTGGCCGCTGGTGATCCCCTCCCTGCTTGGCCTCTACGCCCTGCTGGACAAAGCTACGCCGAAACAGGCCACCTGGCGCGGTTTTGGCTACGCCATGGGACTCTTTTTGCCAGGCCTGTGGTGGATCCATGTCAGCATGACCGAGTTTGGCGGCATCCCGCTGCCGGTCGCCTTTGTGCTGCTGGCCGGGCTCTCCGCCTATCTGGCACTCTACCCGACGCTCGCCTGCTGGGTCTTTGCCCGCTTCTTTGGCGGCCGTCACTGGAGCCGCTGGCTGCTCGCCTTCCCGGCCCTCTGGTTGGTCGCTGACTGGCTGCGCGGCTGGGTGATGACCGGCTTCCCCTGGCTCTGGTTTGGTTACAGCCAGATCGACGGCCCGCTCAAGGGCTTTGCCCCCATTCTCGGGGTGCAGGGCATCACCCTCGCCCTGTTGCTGTCCGCCTCCGCTATCTGGCTGGTGTGGAAATCCCGCTCGCCACTGTGGCTGGCGGTGCCCGCCCTGCTGGTGGCCGGTGCCCACGGTCTGATGCAGCTCAACTGGGTGACCCGTGGCGAACCGGTCAAGGTGGCACTGGTGCAGGGCAATATCGCCCAATCCCTCAAATGGGATCCGGAGGCGCTGGCCCCCACGGTGCGCACCTATCAGGACTTGAGCCGCGAGAATCAGGATGCCGACATCATCGTCTGGCCGGAGTCGGCGATCCCGGCCATCGAGAAGGCGATGGGCCCCTATCTGGAGAATCTGGACAAGGCGATGAAGGTGAACGATACCGGCCTGCTGGCGGGGATCATTCACTACGACGAGCAGCAACAGCGCTTCTACAATACCGTGCTCGGCATGGGGGTGCAGGATGCGGATGGCAAGGAGTCCTACTTCTACAACCACTCCAACCGCTACAACAAATACCACCTGCTGCCCATCGGCGAGTTCGTGCCGTTTGAAGATCTGCTGCGCCCCATCGCCCCCTTCTTCAACCTGCCGATGTCCTCCTTCAGCCGGGGTGACGAAGTGCAGCCCAACCTGATCGCCAAAGGGCTCAAGTTTGCCGCCGCCATCTGCTACGAGATCATCTTCCCGGAGGAGGTGCGCCGCAACGTCAATGCCGATACCGACTTCCTGCTGACCGTCTCCAACGATGCCTGGTTCGGCACCAGCATAGGCCCCTGGCAGCATATGGAGATCGCCCGGATGCGTGCGCTGGAGCTGGCTCGTCCGCTGCTGCGGGACACCAACACCGGCATCACTATCGTCACCGAGATCGACGGCAGCATCATCGGCCAGATCCCGCAGTTTGAAGCGGGCGTGCTGCGCAGCGAGGTGCGTCCCGCCCACGGCGAGACCCCCTACATGCGCTTTGGCAGCTGGCCCCTCTACGGTCTGACCGTACTGCTGCTGGGTCTGGCGCTGGCGCTGCGCCCCAAGGCGCACCCCTGGGCCCGCGAGCTGTAATGGCCATCCGCAATCCCTGATAAACAACGAGGCGCCCGCAGGCGCCTCGTTTTTTTACGACAGCTAATCACGCATCTTTTTGCAGGCAGCAGATCACATAGCCGTAACTGCCCAGATATTGGCGGTGGATGGCCACTTCCCGGCTCAAGTCCTGCCAGGCAGCACTCTCCCCCAGCTCGTCTCGATAGCGCACCAGATTGACCTCGATAGGGTCCAGATAGTTGTTCCAGGCGCTCATCGGCAAGGGAGTATGTGACAGGCAGCGGTAGCCTGCCGCTTGTATCGTTTCAAGCAGGCCCGCCAGCGTCTGCATGGCGGGATAATCCTGCTGCCAGAATGCCAACGCCTCCTCGGGCGGGTTATCGGTAAGCCAGACCGCATCACTCAGCACGATGCAAGCCTGCGGGCTCGCGAGCAGCGGACGCCACGCCTTCAGCGCATTGGCAACTCCCATCACGTAAGCGCTCCCCTCTGCCCAGATGAGGTCGGCCGGGGCCAGATCGTCCGGCAGTGCCGCCATGTTGGCGCAGAGGGTGGAGACATGCTCAAAGCCCGCAGCACGGGCGGAGTGCGCCACGGCGGCCAGTGCCTCCTCTTCCAGATCGATGGCCACAATGTCAGCATCGGTCACCTGAGCCAGCGCCATGGTCGAGGCACCGCGCCCGCAGCCCATGTCGAGGATCCGGCGCGGCCGGATGGGCAAGGCGGCAAACTGCTGCTGAGTGAAGGCGCGATCCCCCGGCCCCCAGTAACTCATGCCATCCAGCAGCTGGATAAAATCCTTGATGTAACGCTCATGTTCATTCATGTCTTTGCTCAACCATTGCAAGTGGTAGCGATCTTTCTCGCTAAAACCCTGTTTCATCACCCACGCGAAGTAGGCCTCCGGTGCCTCGCGCTGCAGTTGCAGCTGCCAGGCCTTGAATTCCTCACCGGAGCGCGGGCGCAGCCCTGCCAAGTCTGCCAGCAGATCCCGAGCACGCTGCATCCGCACCAGCTCCTCATCGAGCTCCCTGACCCGGGCCTGCAATGCCGCCTGATCTATCTCGCCAGCCAGACAGGCGAGGCACTGCTTGAGGCTGAGACCACCAGCCTGCAGGGCCTGCACCATCTGCAGTCGCTGCAGATCCCCCTCGTCATAATGGCGATAGCCGTTGACGGCCCGGGTGCCGGCAATCACTCCCAGTTTCTCGTAATAGAGCAGGGTGGAGCGGGCAAGACCGCAGCGGCGGGCCAGTTCGGATATTTTCATGGCAATCACTCACGGTGCGGGCCCTCAGGTGGCCCGATAGAGACGAGCTTAAACTGTTAAGCCATAGACAGGTCAACGCCCTTTTCCAGAGATCCGCCAACAAAAACGGCCACCCAAGGGTGGCCGTTGTCAGCGCTATCTGTGATAAAGCGGCGATAGAGCAGCGATGCTACCGGCTCAAAGACCGGCTGCCTCCAGATGCTCCACCAGCAGTTGCACGCTGCGGTTGCCGCGCCACTCGTTGACATCAAGCCGGTAGACAAGCCGCACCCGCTTCACCGAGGCATCGGGCCAGCGCTTGAGATCGACGCCAAAGGCGATGGCATCCACCGCGTGACCAGAATCGGTTGTCAGCATCATTTTGAGGTGCTTCTCCCCTACCAGCCGCTGCTGCACCAGCACGAACTCGCCGTCAAACAGCGGCTCGGGGAAGGCCTGACCCCAGGGGCCTGACGCGCGAATAAGCTCCGCCAGCTCGAGGTTGAGCTCATCCGGCAACAACTCGCCATCGGTGAGCAACACCCCGGTCAAAAGCTCCGGTGTCACCAGCTCGCTGATGACCGCCTCAAAGGCCCGACCAAACGCCTCGATATTGGCCTTGGGCAGGGTCAGCCCTGCCGCCATGGCGTGGCCGCCAAACTTGCCCATAAGGCCCGGGTGGCGGGTATCGAGCAGTTCCAGCGCATCGCGCAGGTGCACGCCGGGGATAGAGCGGCCGGAGCCCTTGAGCTCGCTCTCGCTGCTCTCGGCAAAGGCAATAACCGGGCGGTAGTACTTCTCCTTCACCTTGGAGGCCACCAGCCCCACCACCCCCTGATGCCACTCGTCCCGGTGCAGCACTATGCCCGACGGCACCTCGCCATCGCGAAAACGGATCTGCTCCAGAGTGGCGAGGGCCTCCTGCTGCATCCCCTGCTCGATCTCCTTGCGCTCCTGATTGAGGCTGTCCATCTCGGCCGCAAGCTGGCGCGCCAGATTGAGATCATCGCAGAGCAGACAGGCGACCCCGAGGGACATGTCATCGAGGCGTCCCACCGCGTTGAGGCGCGGCCCCAGCGCAAAACCGAGGTCGGCAGCGGTGAGACGGCGACCATCGCGACCCGACACGTCCACCAGCGCCTGAATGCCGGGGCGACAGCGCCCGGCCCGGATCCGCTGCAACCCCTGATGGACCAGGATGCGGTTGTTGCCATCGAGCGCCACCACATCGGCGACCGTGCCGAGGGCCACCAGATCGAGGTAATCCGCCACATTGGGGGCTCGCAACCCTTGCCGTTCGTACCAGCCGAGCTGACGCAGATGGGTGTTGAGGGCCGCCATCAGGTAGAAGGCCACCCCCACCCCGGCCAGGGACTTGGAGGGGAAATCGCAACCGCGCTGGTTAGGGTTGACGATGGCATCGGCATCAGGCAGCTCCTGACCCGGCAAATGGTGATCGGTAACCAGTACCTGCATACCAGCCGCCTTGGCAGCCGCCACCCCGGCGATGCTGGAGATGCCGTTATCCACCGTGATAAGAAACTCGGCGCCGCGGGCCACCGCCAGCTCGACAATCTCGGGGGTGAGGCCGTAGCCAAACTCGAAGCGGTTGGGCACCAGAAAATCGATGTGGCGACCGCCCATGGCGCGCAGGGCCAGCACACACAGGGCCGAACTGGTGGCGCCATCGCAGTCGAAGTCGCCGACGATAAGGATCCGTTTCTGGGCAGTCAGAGCCTCCGCCAGCAGCGGCACCGCCTGTTCCATGCCATAGAGACGCTGGGGCGGCAACAGCTGACTGGCGCTGCGCTCCAGCAGGGCGGGATCCTCTACGCCACGGCTGGCGAAGATTTGGCGAAGCAGGGGATGCAGGGTGGCAGGCAGATGGGAATCATCAACTCGCGGACGACGACGGATTTGCAGGGACATCAATATGATCCAGTATCTTGAGCAGCTGTTCGGGGCTCTGATACCCGCGCACCAGATCCCCGTCGGAGGAGACCCAGGCCGGCAGTACCTTGACCCCCAACCATTGGCTCAGGCCAATATTTTGGATAAGGGTCTCACTACATGCCGTTTGAGGCAAATAGGCTTTTAACGGATCATTTTGCAGCAGGGGATCGCTGCACCAGTCGGCGGCCCGTTCGGCGTGATCAATCACCGGATAGAGAGCCACGCTCACCCCGGATGCCTGCAGGTGTTGCAAGGTGCCGGAGAGCTGACGACGTTTGGCGTCCTGCTCGCCGAGAAACAGAGCGACCCGGTGACGCTCATCCCTGGCCTTGAGCACGATGGGGGCATGGGCCACCTGTGCCAAGCCAAGTCGGCGCTGCTCGCGCATACCCGAGATGGTCAGGTTCTTCATGTCGCGGGTCATATCCAGCATGACCCCCTGCACCACATAATCCCCTTTGGCATCGCTGTAGAGCACCCCCTGTGAGGTGCCCAGCATATACAACCCCGCGATCGGGGTCGGTTCAACCAGATAGACGGGGACCCCCAGCCGGGCTGTGATGGTCTGTTTCAAGGCTTGGGTATCCATCCCCGCTCTGGCAGCAAATGTGCACAAAAGCATCATTCCCAGTAGTAAATACTTCACTTGTTTACTCACGTGGTATGAATGAATCGACCCAGCAAACTACAGCAGCACAGCTCATCATTCAACCAGCTAATTACCAAAAAATTAATATCACTTTGTACCAAAAAAATGGCTCCCCCCGATTGCCAAGGACTCATAACGCCCGCAAGCTAGTCAGGACGACAGGAACAACGCGGCTTAGCCTCTGTTTTTCCTGACAAGAGTTCGCCCTTTGGCAAGGGTAATCAACGCGCTATCTTGTTTAATTTCGGAGGAAATAATGAGTCTGATTCAAGAGTTCAAAGCCTTTGCCGCCCGCGGCAACGTCATCGATATGGCGGTCGGTATCATCATTGGTGCCGCCTTCGGCAAAATTGTCTCCTCTTTTGTCGGTGACGTAATCATGCCGCCCATCGGCCTGATCCTGGGCGGCGTGGACTTCAGCGACCTGGCGGTCACTCTGAAGGCCGCAGAAGGTGCAACACCCGCCGTAGTTATCGCCTATGGCAAGTTCATCCAGACCATCATCGACTTTCTGATCATCTCTTTTGCCATCTTCATGGGACTGAAAGCCATCAACACCCTCAAGAAAAAGCAGGAAGAGGAAGCCGCCGCCCCGGCAGGCCCAACCAAGGATCAGGAGCTGCTGACCGAGATCCGTGATCTGCTGAAATCTCAACAGGAGCGTTAAGCCGACTCCCCAGACTAGTGTGTATGTGTGTCACGATGCCCATGGGCTATGGTTAGATGGCGTAAAGTTATATAGGCGTCGTGACTATGCAAACCTCCACTGCTGCAAACTCCAATCACAGCTTTATTCTCCGTTTTCTTTTGCTGCTTGCGCTGCCACTTGTTTTGACCACATTGGGTAGTGCGTACCTTTTTTCTGTTATGCAGAAAAACACCTTGCTAAGCACCGCCAGATTTTTTCAGGGCGGGAGCACACTTTGTTGATATTTTAACCAAAGAATAACTGAGCCCGATAGTCGTCATTCCAGCCGGCTCTTTTTAGCTTGTTTCTCTGACTTCGAGCACCACAATTGCTCTGTTTTACGATATTCAATACGAACCGCCGGAATAGCGCCATATTCTCGACCGCATCCTCCATCGCTATCCTGGAAGCATCCTCGTTGAACACCACATCAAGAATGTAATGCTGGCTGTTCTCTATCCGCCAGTGCTGCCGTATATAGTGCCCTAGCAGCTTGTGCTTGGGGGATAACGAGCTGACATAGTAAGAGGTATCTACCGTTCCTTTTCCGTTGGCGCTGCGGTGACGCTCAACGGCAATGATGCTGCGGATTGTCGGCCATTTCTCCGTCAACTCTGGCGGTAATTTGGCTTTTAATTGAAATACATAACGCTCTTCCTGGCGGCCATGTCCACTCTCTTTGTGCTCGACGACAATCTTCTCTTTCTGGGCGTCAAACAGTGACTGGAATTGCGATTGAACC
>NZ_JBFODS010000089.1:0-15357 GCF_040908445.1 Aeromonas sp. R10-2
CCCCCGGTGTCAGAATAGTTGTCGCCTAATCTGAATAATCTAAATGTGAAGACCGGGGGCGGATAAAGAGTGTCGAATGGCTCGTTATTCAAGTGAGCGCAAGGCTGCTTTGCTCAAGAAGCTGCTGCCGCCCATCAATATGTCGGTGGCCGAGTTGGCTCGGCAGGAAAACATCAGCGAGGTCACTCTGTATAATTGGCGCAAACACGCCAAAGACGGAGGGTCTCCTGTGCCCGGGGACAACAAACTGACCGATGAATGGCCCGCCGAGGCCAAGTTCGCCGTCGTGCTGGAAACCGCTGCGCTTTCCGAGATTGAACTCAGTGAGTACTGCCGCCGTAAGGGTCTCTATCCCGAGCAAGTCCAGCAATGGCGCCAAGCCTGTATTCTGGGCCAGCAATCCGCTCGTACCTTACAACAGGCGGAGAAGGCACAGGCCAAAGCGGACAAGAAGCGTATCCGGCAACTGGAGCAAGAGCTGCGGCGCAAAGACAAGGCCCTGGCCGAGGCAGCAGCTCTGCTGATATTGCAAAAAAAGCTCGATGCCTACTGGAGCAACGTCGACGAGGACAACTGACCTCGTTGCCAGAGCGGCAGCAATACGTTGCATGGTGGCGCGAAGCGCTTGAAGCTGGCGCCCGCAAGCATCCTGCGGCCGAGGTGTTGGGGCTGAGTCTGCGCACGCTCCAGCGCTGGTTGGCCGGGCCTGAGCTGAGTGCCGATAGGCGACCGGATGCGGTTCGTTCCATACCTGCTCATGCATTGAGCCCAGAGGAGCGGCAGGCCGTGCTGGACGTCTGCAATAGCCAGGAGTTCGCCTCGTTGCCGCCGAGTCAAATTGTGCCACGGCTGGCCGACCAGGGGCGCTACTTGGCCAGTGAGTCGAGCTTCTATCGCATCTTGCGGGCGGCTGACCAGCAGCACAGGCGTGGCCGGAGCCAGCCACCGCGCCATGTGCCGGTACCAACCAGCCATACCGCGACTGGGCCCAATCAAGTGTGGTCCTGGGATATCACCTACTTGCCGTCACTCGTGCGCGGCCAGTATTACTACCTCTATCTGATAGAGGACATCTACAGCCGCAAAGGGGTGGGCTGGGAAGTGCATGAGCAAGAGTGCGGTGAACGGGCGGCGGCGTTGCTGCAACGGAGCATCATCCGCGAGCAGTGCTGGAAGCAGCCGCTGGTCTTGCACTCGGACAACGGCGCGCCAATGAAGTCAGTCACGCTGCTGACCAAGATGCATGACCTGGGTGTCACGCCCTCGCGGGGACGGCCTCGGGTCAGCAACGATAATCCGTACTCGGAGTCATTGTTCAGGACGCTGAAGTACTGTCCGCAGTGGCCATCAGACGGCTTTGCCAGTCTGGAAGCGGCCAGGGAGTGGGTGCGCGACTTTATGGCCTGGTATAACGAAGAGCACCGGCATAGCCGTATCCGCTTCGTCACACCCAACGAGCGGCATCGGGGTGACGATAAAGCCCTGCTGGCGAAACGGGATGCTGTGTACCAGGCCGCCCGAGCACAACACCCAGCGAGGTGGAGTGGCAAGACGCGAGACTGGACACCTATCGGTGCCGTGATGCTAAATCCGGAGCGGCCCGAGAAACCCGAGCCGGAGCAAAAAGAGGCTGCTTAAAACAGCTTTGCGCGACAACTATCTTGAAAAACGCCGGTAAACGGACGATTACGCTGCACTAATCGACCCTATATAATGGGACTTATTGTTACCTCCCCCTCATCCCCAGCCCTTCTCCCGCAAGGGGAGAAGGGGGCAAAACGGTTCAGCTGACAGTGCTTTACGTGCGAGGTACGGGTGGGGATGGGAGTTTGGAATTGGCATGGGCCATCCCCTCTCCCCCGGGAGAGGGTTAGGGTGAGGGGCCGCTATCTGTGTTGCAGGTTCGAATGGCGCAGCGTATTCGGACGTTCACGAACAGGAGGTCGCTGCTGATTTCTCCGTACTTTCCCCTGACTTCCCCCAGACTTCACCTTCTCTTCACACAACCTCATTTTCCCCTCACAAATCCCCCGTATCTTCTGCCCACTGCTTAAAAGGCCCGGCTTGCCACAGGGGTGGCGAGGGGGCGGTTGGTTCGAGGGAGCAAGATGATGAAAAGTTGGATAAAGTGCGGGTTGGCCGGGGCCGTGGTGCTGATGGCGAGTTTCTGGGGTGGCAGCGTGCGGGCGGCGGGGATCGAACTCAAGCAGGTGAGCGGCCCTGTCTACGTGGTCGAAGATAACTACTACGTAAAGGAAAACTCCATGGTCTATTTCGGGGCCAAGGGGGTGACGGTGGTGGGGGCGACCTGGACACCGGATACCGCCCGTGAGCTGCACAAGCTGATAAAAAGAGTCAGCAGCAAGCCGGTGCTGGAGGTGATCAACACCAACTATCACACCGATCGGGCTGGCGGTAACGCTTACTGGAAGTCCATCGGGGCCAAGGTGGTGGCGACCCGTCAGACCCGGGATCTGATGAAGAGCGATTGGGCCGAGATTGTCGCCTTTACCCGCAAGGGGCTGCCGGAGTACCCGGATCTGCCGCTGGTGCTGCCGAACGTGGTGCACGATGGCGACTTCACACTGCAAGAGGGCAAGGTGCGCGCCTTCTACGTGGGCCCGGCCCACACGCCGGACGGCATCTTTGTCTACTTCCCCGACCAGCAGGTGCTCTATGGCAACTGCATCCTCAAGGAGAAGCTGGGCAACCTGAGCTTTGCCAATGTGAAGGCCTATCCGCAGACCATCGAGCGGCTCAAAGCGATGAAGCTGCCGATCAAGACGGTGATCGGCGGTCACGACTCACCGCTGCACGGCCCCGAGCTGATTGATCACTATGAAGCGCTGATCAAGGCGGCGCCGCAGTCATAGCGGCTGCGCGACTGACAGCCTGCAAGCCTTACCATTGCTGCACTCTGCGGCCATAACGGCCCACTACAAAAGGCCCGCTTTCAGGAAATAAGCGGGCGTTTTGCTTTTATGGCTGTTGGTGCGCCGAGATTAAGGCTGTTCAAGGGAGGGAGGCTTTCATAAGATGGCCTTCTCTCTTTTCCCTGAAAGTTATCCATTTTCGTTATGCAATACGCCTCTCTTGCGCGCCTCAAGCAGGCCTTTATCACCGGGATGTGGGCCTCGCTGGTCAGCATCGTTATCGGCTTCGCCTTCAAGGTGTGGCTGGCGCAGTGGGTCGCCAAGGGGGAGCTGGCGCTGTTCAACAGCGTGGTGGATTTGATCTCCCTCTCCTTTATCTTGATGACCGGTTTTCGCTCCTCCATGGTGGTGAGCTACTCCCAGACCAAGAACGATCGGGACATCATCAATATCTTTTGCTACTTCCTCATCGGCATCGTGCTGCTCACCTGGGGAGCGGTGATCCCCTATATCAAGCACGGGCTCCATATCCGGGTGGAGTATCTGCAACTGGTGGGGGTGATCTTCGGGCTGGGGCTCAAGGTCTACTTCACCAATCTGGTGGCCATGTACCGGATGTATGAACTCTCCAACCGGGTCACCTGGCTGGAGCCGCTGGCCAACGGCCTGCTGTTTATGGCCTGCTATTTCGGGCTGGGGATGGATGCGCTCGCTTCGCTTTTCTACGGGCTGACCTTCTCGTCGCTCGCCATCGCCGGTTATATGTATGTCTCGCGGCGCCGGGCCATCGCCACCAGGCCGCTCGCCAAGGTGGCGCTCGGCCCCGAGATGGTGAGCTATGTGAAGAAGAGCTTTACCGCCTCGCTGGAGGCGGGGGCCAGTATCTTGATGATCTATATCACTGTGCTGCTCACCATTCGCCACTTCAGCATCGACGAACTGGGGGATTTTCAGGTGGTGGTGCGCCCCATCTTCACCTATATGACCACCCTGTTTGTCTTCCCCATCTACCGCTTCGTGCTGCCGGAGCTGGCGGTCAATCTGCGCAATGGCGATCACCATCAGATAAGGCTGATCCGCCGCTGGATCTTCCGCCTCTCCGCCATCGTCAGTCTGGCCTTCTTTGGTTTGATGCTGCTGGCGGGCAAGCCGCTGGTGTTGCTGTTCTTCCCCGCCGACTACGTGGGGGCAGTGCCCGTGCTGTTCCACTTCTCCATCTTCTTCATTTTTATGATGCTCAACGGCTATCAGCTCGCCTATATCAAGGCTCACGGCCACTTTACCCAGAGTTTGCTGATCCGGCTGGCGGGCATAGTGGCGCTGGTCGCCGCCTACTATCTGGTGGCCGAGTTCACCGCCAACGTGGTGGCGATTATCGTGGCGCAGGGGCTCGGTTATCTGGTGATGTTTATCCTCTCGACCCTGGCGGAGCGGCAGATCTTGCGATCCCTGCCACTGGTGCTGGCGACCCGCTAGGGTGCTACTCGCCAAGAGCTGGCCCCTGTCAGATAACAAAAAACGCCCATGCGGGCGTTTTTTGTGGGTGGGGTGGCGGCAGCTTAACGCTTGCCCTTGCCACCCTTGTTGCCAGCGAGCGCCTGCTTTCTGGCGCGTTGCTTCTGGGCCGCCTTGCTGTTGCGGCGTGGCTCGGGCTCGAAGCGGGTCAGATCCGGTTCAAAGCCCGGGAACCACTGCTGGGGCAAGCGGGTGTCGAGTACCGCTTCCACCTTCTCCAGCAGCGGCGCATCTTCCGGGCTGAACAATGTGATGGCCAGCCCCTTGTTGCCGGCACGGCCGGTGCGACCGATGCGGTGGACGTAATCCTCGGCCACAAACGGGAATTCGAGATTAATCACATAGTTGAGGTCGCTGATATCGAGGCCGCGAGCCGCCACGTCGGTGGCTACCAGCGCTTGCAGGGTGCCGGCGCGAAACTCCAGCAGCACTTTTTCCCGCGCGCTCTGCGACAGATCGCCGTGGAAGGCGAGGGCATTGATGCCCGCCTTGCCGAGCTGCTGGGCCAGCTTGTCCGCCCCTTGGCGGGTGCGGCTGAAGATAAGCGCCGGTGCCCACCCTTTCACTTTGAGCATGTGTTCGACCAGCGCCAGCTTGCGATCGCTGTCCACCGTATAAACCCGCTGCTCCACCTCGGCCGCCGTGGTGTTGCGCGGTGCCACTTCAATCAGCTCGGGGTCACGCAGCAGCACCTTGCAGAGGGCAAACAGGTTGTCGTCGCAGGTGGCGGAGAAGAGCAGGGTCTGGCGATCCGTCGGGATCTGTTTGAGCAGCGCCTTGATCTCGTCCATAAAGCCCATGTCGAGCATTCGATCCGCCTCGTCAAACACCAGATGGCGGAGGTGCTCAAGGCTCAATGCCCCCTGACGCAGATGGTCGAGCAGCCGGCCCGGGGTGGCGATCAGGATATCAACGCCCTGTTTCAGCGCTTCCACCTGCGCCGCGATACTCACCCCGCCGTAGACCAGGGTACTGGTGAGACCGCTGCCTTGCCCGTAGCGCGCCACGCTCTCGGCGACCTGCACCGCCAGCTCGCGGGTCGGCACCAGCACCAGCGCGCGGATCGGGCGTTGGGACTCCATTTGCGGCTGCGCCAGCAACTGCTCCAGCAGCGGCAGCACAAAGGCGGCGGTTTTGCCGGTGCCGGTCTGGGCGCCCGCCATCAGATCCCGCCCCGCCAGAATGACCGGAATGGCGCGAGCCTGAATGGGGGTCGGTACGGCATAGCCGAGCTCGGTCAGGGTCTGCTGCAAGCGGGGGGAGAGGGCCAGTTCGGCAAAGGAGGCTGTGGACATAGGGGCACCAGTCGGGGTTATCGCGGCCAGCGGCCACGATGCAGTGAGTGATCGTGGCCGCGATGGTAACAGAAGCAGGGGGAGGGGCAGAAGGCGGCTATGCCTCTGCGTCGTCCGGCAACGGGCGGATCAGCCGGATCTTTTTGCCCTCGTAGCAGGCGATGTTGTGTTTGCCGTGCTGTTTGACGTGGTAGAGCAGCTCATCGGCCAGATGCACCGCCTCGGTGACGGTGAGGTAGTCACGAATGCGGATCACCCCGGCGGAGAAGGTGATGGGGGTGGGCAGCTCGGGGATCCCCAATGGTCGATCCAGCAGGCGACCAGCTGAGTGGATCATCATCTCGTCATCCTCCATCCCCTTGAACAGCACGATAAACTCCTCGCCGCCCCAGCGGATGGCGCTGTCCACCTTGCGGATATTGCTTCTGAGATGGCGGGCAAAGGCGACCAGTGCCAGATCACCGACGCCATGGCCATAGGTGTCGTTGATCGACTTGAAGTTGTCGATATCGAGGATCATCAGGTAGTCGTGCTCATGGAGCAGGCTCTGGCAGAGCACATCCCGGCGTGGCAGCAGGGTCAGGTGGTCGGTGTGCGCCAGGGTGCGCAGCCGCAGGTAGATCTGCTTCCAGGCCACCATGCCCAGCAACAGCACGATGAGATAGACCTTGAAGGCCGCACTTTGCAGGGCCAGCTTGACGAAATCGAACCAGCTGTAGGACCACTTCAGATAGAGATCATCCCCCGCCTTGGTGCGCATAAAGGGTTTGCTCAGGCAGAGATGCCTCGGGCTGCAGGGCTCGGCGGCTTCAAACGATATGTTGGTGCGGGTCGGGTTGATGGTATCGAAGGGGCGCAACACATCGTTAAATGCTTCATCGACGGCGATATCGATACCGAGCAGCCCGTATTTGTAACCGCCGCGCCCCGACTGATGAATGAAGGGGAAGCTCATCACTATGGTTTTGCGCATGCTGAAGCTGTCGATACGGATATCGGAGACAAAGGCCTCATCGGCGCTGCAGAAAGGGCGGCCGGGTGCAAAGCTGGCGCAACCGAAGTAGTGATACCAGGCGGGCAGTGTCATCAGATCCACCTTGATCGGCGCCAGTCTGGCGGGCAGCAGCTTGTTGTCGGCCACCATGCCGATCAGCCGGTAGTCGTTCCAGATGGTGTAGATGTTGATCACTTCCGGATAGGAGAGGGCATAGCGGAAGGTGTTGAGGATATTGGCGGCCGGGTATTGCAGCGGCACATCGGCAAAGCGGTGCTTGCTTCTCAGGTCGTAGCCATAGAGGTAGTTGGTGTTCGACTCGTTGCGAACGAGGTGGGCGGGAGTCTCCAGCGACCGCTGGTAGGCGAGATAGCTGGTGATGTTCTCCACCTCGAGGATCTTGGCCCGCTGGTAGAACACGTCGAACACGTTCTTCTGCTTGGCGGTGATGAGGTTCATGTCGTGGCGCAGGCTCTGATAGGTGTAATAGAACACGCAGCCCAATCCGGTCAGTATTAGCAGGGTTACCCCCAGCAGCGTCAGTTTGGGGTGTTCGATTCTAACCTTATGCCAAGCCATGGCGAGGGGCGCCTCCAGAGTGAAAAGGGTGTGATATTGCTGGCAGGTCGCCAGATTAGCTGGAGTATACGTCAAAGCAAGTCCGGAAGAGTCCGCCGCTGCCGTTCATCGCCGACAGCGGGTCGCCAGCGGCAATGGGCGGACAGTTGCTCCCGAGGGGGATACGCTGGTGAGTGGCGGCGCAGTCAGCTATTCGACGATCAGCACGCTTTCGCTCGCCAGATGGTGCAGCCACTCCCTGACAATCAGCAATACGGCGGCAACGTGCTCGTCGCGGGGCAGCAAGCTGGCGGCGAGGGGATCTCCTTCCGCCATGGCGGCGAGCTGGCCAAAGGCCTGCTCCACCAGATCCCGGTCGAGCTGGTTATCCCCCAGCACTTCGGCCAGTGACGGCTGGCTGCGCAGGGTCAGCTGCAAGCCGGGCGGGATCTGCGGGGCGATGCGCATCAGCTCATCTTCCACCACCATGATGGCCTGTTCCAGTTCGAGCGGGGTGGGCGGCGCATGGCGAAACGGCCCGGGCTGGATGGCGTGGGTGCCAAAGGCCAGCGGGTAGTGTGACGGGGCCCCATCTGGCTGGCTCAGCCAGACCTGACTGCTCTGTTCACCAATCTCCAGCAGCAGGGTCATCATCTCGGGTACGGGTTGTGTCATGGTGCCGGGCTCCTGTATTGTAAACGTTTTCCCATTCTGCCTTTGATACCCCCGCTGTCGCCGTTTGGCGAGCACAATTTCTGCGAGTCGCCCCTCACTTTGGCGCAAACCCCTTGCAAAAAAATCTATTAGTGGCAGTCTGGATGTCTAAATGGCTGTTGCCGTTTCGTTATCCTCAGATGATTCAGGAGTTCAGATATGGATATTCGCACCGCTCCCCGCGCCATCGCGCTCGCTCTCATGCTGGCCAGCGGCATCGCCGCCGCCAACGAAGCGCTGGTGATCCAGACCGATTTCGGCCTCAAAGATGGCGCCGTATCGGCCATGAAAGGGGTCGCCTTCGGGGTGGATCGCACCCTGCCGCTCTATGATCTGACCCACGAGATCCCGGCCTACAACATCTGGGAAGCCTCCTACCGCCTCTACCAGACCCTGCAGTATTGGCCCAAGGGCACCGTGTTTGTCAGCGTGGTGGATCCCGGCGTGGGCACCGATCGCCACTCTGTGGTCCTCAAGACCAAGAGCGGCCACTACATCGTCACCCCGGATAACGGCACCCTGACTCTGGTGGCCGAGCATTTCGGCATCGAGGCGGTGCGCCAGATCGACGAGAAGCGCAATCGCCTCAAGGGCTCCGAGAAGTCCTACACCTTCCACGGCCGCGATGTGTACGCCTACACCGGTGCACGGCTCGCCTCCGGCGCCATCAGTTATGAGCAGGTCGGCCCGCTGCTGCCCGCCGAGGTAGTGAAGATCCCCTATCAGCCTGCGGTCGCCGAGAAAGATGGCACCCTCAAGGGCACCATCCCGATCCTTGATGTGCAGTACGGCAACGTCTGGACCAATATCGACGATGCGCTGCTGACCAAGGCGGGGATCAACAAGGGAGATAACGCCTGCATCAAGATCAGCGAAGGGGATGCGGTCAAATATGACGGCAAGGCACCTTACGTCAGCAGCTTCGGCGACGTGCCGGAAGGGCAGCCGCTGGTCTACCTCAACAGCCTGCTGCAGGTGTCGGTGGCGCTGAACATGGACAGCTTCGCCGCCAAGCATCAGGTGCAATCCGGCGCCAACTGGCATATCAGCCTGAAGAAGTGCTCCTGAAGATAGTCGGGCTTTCGACAAGCGGGTTTGAAGCAAGCGAGGGCAGCCAAAGAGGCTGCCCTCTCTCATTGGCTGATAAGGAGTTGTTGTCAAAAAGCATATTAACTGAATGCAATTGATAATGATTGGTATTTGGCTGGATAATCGCGCACTTGTCTGACCACATAACCATAACGAATGAAAACCAGCCTTTTACTGCTCAGCCTGTTGGCTCTGACCGCATGCAATGACAATCACAGCAATACGTCGGTGGCCCCCTCGCCTGAGGTGACCCCGCCAGTCGTCAAGCCGACCGAACCGCCCATCACGCCACCCATAGTACCGACAGCGACTCATACCCGGGTGCCCCTGACCATAGAGGTCAATGTGGCCGATCGGCTGGGGGCGGGGGCACAGCTCGAGGCGAAACAGGTCGCCACCGGGATCCGCGTGCAACAGGCCATCGAACCGGGCCAGCCTGTCAGCATCACCTTGCCAGCGGGTCTGCAACTGGATCAGCCGCTGGAGCTGCTTGGCAGCGACGAGGGCTATCTACTGCGTGCGGTATCGGTGCGGGTGGCGGATCTCTCGGCTGGGATCACTCTGGCGCGCCGCAACAGCGTGCCGCGGCTGGGGTTGAACGAGGAGGAGACAGCGCTCTTCCTGCTGGCGGATCAGAGCGGGGATGGTTCCCTCAGTCAGGCCGAGTGGGGCAGGGCAGAGGAGATCCGCGTGCAGCAACAGGCGGTCATTGAGGATTACGCAGCCTTCCTGCTGGCCCAGCGCCAGCCGGGTGCCGTGCTCGACTATGCCGATAGCTGGCAGATGCTGCTGGCCCTGCGCGATGACAAGCAGGCGCGTAGCTGGTATCAGCGCAGCAACAGCGTCCAGATCCAGTCCGCTCGCACCCAGCTCTATCCCGCCAATCCCAGCCAGCCGGACGAGCCGGAGACGGCGGATCTGCTGCGTCTCGATGAGCAGGGCCAGCTGGTGGCACGCGGTCCCTGGCAGTGCCTGCACGATGTGCGCACAGTCAGCGGGGTCAAGGGCAGCCAGTACTGGCTTTATGGCAGTGACTCCAGTGTGTTGACGGTTGCCAGCCAACCACAACTGGCGGCGGTGCCGAGCGGTTGTGGCCGCAGCGACTGGCGCCTGCCGACCCTCACCGAGTTCGAGCGGCTGCTGAGCAGTGACCAGTCGGCATGGCGCTACCCCAATACCTTTGCCGTCACCCTGCCTGCCCAGCTCTGGCTGCAGGATGGTGCGGGTCAGCCCCGTCTCTATCAGCTGGCGACCCGAACCTGGCTGGATGAGGGAGAGGGCAGTTTGCTCTGGTATGCGCTGGCACCCTATCCGGTGCGACCCTCCGTGGTACGCGACAGCAGTAAGCCGGACATGGCGGTTCTGCGCGCCCAATACAGCGGCGCGTCAGCCCAATGGCCTGCCGCCCGGGTGGATGAAGGGGTGGAATGGCAGGAGCTGGGGCCGCTGCCGGCGGTGCCTTTCCCGGCCGACAACCCCTATAGCCGGGCCAAGGTGGTGCTGGGTCAGCAGCTCTTTTTCGACAAGCAGCTCTCCAAGGGACGGGACATCAGCTGTGCCAGTTGCCACGATCCGCAAAAGGGGTGGAGCGACGGCCTGAGCGTATCGGTCGGTCATCTGGGCCAGAAGGGGAATCGCAACGCCCCCTCCATCCTCAACAGCGCCTTCAGCTCTACCCAGTTCTGGGACGGGCGGGTCGCCACGCTGGAGGAGCAGTCGCTTCACCCGATCCAGAACCCCATCGAAATGGCGCTGAGCCATGACGAGCTGCTGGCCCGTTTGCAGGCCAGCCCCGAATATCAGGCTGCTTTTGCCACCGCCTTTGGCGATCAGGGGATCACGCTGGAGCGGATCGCCAAGGCGATCGCCACTTTCGAGCGCACCATCATCAGCCGCGACAGCGATTTTGAGCGCTTCGTCAAAGGGGATAGTCAGGCGCTCAGTGACAAGGCGCTGTGGGGGATGCACCTCTACCGCACCGATGGCCGCTGCATGAACTGCCACTCGGGCCCGCTGCTGAGTCAACACGGGTTCGAGAGTGTGGGGCTCACCTATTACGGTCGCGGCAAGCTGGAAGATCGCGGGCGCTTCCTGCAGACCCGCAACAAGGCGGACATCGGCCGCTTCAAGACCCCCAGTCTGCGGGACGTCGCCTTTACCGGCCCCTATATGCACAACGGTATCTTCCCGATCCTGGCCCAGCGTATCGGTGGTTCGGTGCAGGGGGTGGTGGCCATGTACAACTTTGGCGTGACCAAGTGGAGCAGCGGGGTCGGCTTCCCGACCGGTGCGGATCAATACGATCCCTTCTTCCCCAAGGCCTCCGATCACCTGCATGCTCTTGGCCTTAGCAACGACGAGCTCGATGCCATCGGCGAGTTTTTGCGCAGCGCCTCGGCCGAGCCGCGCCGCACCCCAGCCACGGTTGCCGAGCTGGGGGTGAGTGAGGCGGATGACCCGACTCCGGTGGGAGCGGT
This sequence comes from Aeromonas sp. R10-2, assembly GCF_040908445.1. Lineage (NCBI taxonomy): Bacteria > Pseudomonadati > Pseudomonadota > Gammaproteobacteria > Aeromonadales > Aeromonadaceae > Aeromonas > Aeromonas sp. R10-2. Next base: position 11,516 of record NZ_JBFODS010000089.1, read on the forward strand.
GATCACCGGATTGGCTGTGCTGCCTGCCCAGCCTCAGCTGGAAGTGGGGCGGACGCTTCCTCTCCAACTGCAGTGGCAACTGAGCGATGGCTCTCTCGGCCCGCTCGATGCGCCTGTTGAGTGGCGCAGCGAACAGCCGGAGTTCGCCACCGTGAGTCCGCAGGGCGAGGTACGCGGTGTGGCGGTCGGTACGGCACGACTGGTGGCGACCACGGCTCGTCACACGTTGACCGTGATGGTGCAGGTGGTGGATGCCCAGCCCGATTTTGCCCGGGGCTGTCGTCAACCCGAGCTGGTGGCGGGCAAGCTGGCCTTTGTCTGCCAGCTGACCAGGGACGAGGCGGAGCGTCTGTCCATCTCCTATGACGGTGTGAGCAGTGACAGCGATGGCGACTACAACCCCTTCCCGCTGGAGTATGTGACCATGGGTCAGGCACGGGCGCGGGATTACTGCCAGCAGCTGGTGGCACGCGGTCATGATGATTGGCGTCTGCCGACCCGGGCCGAGCTGGAGGCGCTGTTTGCTGTCTACAATAAGGATGGCGCGACGGATCAGTTGCTTCAGCAGCAGGGGTGGCCGCTCTACAACCGCTACTGGAGTAGCGATGCGACTGCCAATGATGATGGTGAGCTGCCGCTGCTCGACCTGAGCACTGGTGATCCGCTGTGGGATCTGGCGGATGAGGCTCATGCCGCCACCTGCGTCAGGGCCATCTAGCCTTCATAGATAGTCAGATGAAAAACGGGCGCCTCGGCGCCCGTTTTGTTCTCTGGTAATAAAGAAAGGGCTCAGAACTCGTTGGAGAGCGCCTTGTACCCTTTGACAAGATCGATATTGGTGTGGGCCACGTCTTCGGAGAACTCGGCGGCATCGACCGAAACCCGAGGGATATGGGTCAGATCGCTCTGCTGGTTGATGCGGGTGGTGGAGGGGACGTAGAACTCCGGCGGCAGATCGCAGCCATCGATCACCGAGTTGTGTCGCACCACGGCACCATCGCCGATATGGCAGTTGAACAGCACGCTGTTGAAACCGATAAAGACCCGGTTCCCCACTTCGCATGGCCCGTGGACGATGGAGCGGTGGGCGATGGAGGTGTACTCGCCGATGGTGACGGCGGCGCCGGATTTGGAGTGGATCACCACGCCATCCTGAATATTGGAGTTGGCGCCGATGACGATGGGTTCCATCTCGCCGTTGGCATCCACTTCGTCGGCGCGGATCACTGCATAGGGGCCGACAAAAACATTCTCTTTGATGATCACCTTGCCGCAGATGATGGCGGTCTTGTCGATATAGGCGGATTCGTCGATGACAGGCAGATGGCCGGAGGGATTCTTGCGGATCATGTTACATCCTGTGGTTGCCAAGAGGGATTATCTAGTGGTGGACGAGGAGCCTACCGGTCGGTCAGCTTACCCCTGCTCGCCCTCTGGTGAAACCCCTGACTGGTCTGACCCTTGTCGCGCGGCGTCTCAGCATGGCTGTTTCCGGTCGCCAGAATATGGGAGCATGGCTGTTATCCCGAGTCGCGTTAGATGGACATATAAAGATGAAGAAGATGATTGCCCTGTTGGCGGGTGGTTTATTGCTCTCCTCGGCCGTGCAGGCCAAAGGGGAGGCGGGGGCGTTTGACTATTACGCCATGGCGCTCTCCTGGTCGCCCGAGCATTGTGCCGTCAAACCGGCGGATCGGGACCAGTGTTCCCGTAAGCTGGGCTTTGTGCTGCACGGTCTCTGGCCTCAGTACGATCGCGGTTACCCCAGCAACTGCACCCGCGAACGGCTCAATCCCGATATGGAGAGCGAGTTTGCTGACCTCTACCCCAGCCGTTTCCTCTATCGCCATGAGTGGGAGAAGCACGGCACCTGCTCCGGCCTGAGCCAGCAGGCCTTCCATAAGCTGGCGAGTGATTTGCGCCAGAAGGTGAAGATCCCGGCGGCTTATCAATCCCCGGAAGAGCCGCTGCGCAAAACCAGCTTCCAGCTCAAGGCCGATCTGGCGAGCGCCAACGAGTGGCTGGTCCCCGACAACATCACGGTGGCTTGCGCCGATGGTGGCCGCTTCCTGCGGGAGGTCTATATCTGCGTCAATAAAGAGGGGACAGATGCGGTCACCTGCTCCGCCGAGATGCAAAAGCGCGAGCGCCGCTCCTGCGGTCAGCCGGACTTCCTGCTGCGCAGCGTGCGTTAAGCCTCCACTCTCTTCATCGGGCCCCTTGTGGGCCTGATGTGTAACCATAGCTATCGGAAAGGAGTCTGACAGATGGATGGCAACAACCGGTTTGGCCCGCAAGAGCGGGCAATGCTGCTCGGGGTGAACGGATGAGCCTGTTTGCCGAGCTGGGAATGCGTTATCCCATTATTCAGGCGCCGATGGCCGGTGTGCAGGGTAGCGAGCTGGCGCTGGCCGTGACCCGTGCGGGCGGCTTGGGCTCCTTGCCTGCCGCTATGCTCACATCAGCGGAGCTGCGCAGCGAGCTGGAGCGACTTGCCCAAAGTGGCCTTGGGCCATTTAACATCAACTTCTTCTGCCATCAGCAACGGGAACCTGATCCCGTTGCACTGGCCCGCTGGCAGCAGCGGCTTGCTCCCTACTACGCCGAGTTCGGCACACTTCCCCCAACCGTTACGACGGCGCCAAGCCGTGCACCTTTCAATGAGGATCATGCCGCCATGGTGGCTGAGTTCAGACCGGCGGTGGTCAGCTTCCACTTCGGCCTGCCCGCTCCCGAGCTGCTTGCTCAAGTGAAGGCTGCGGGGGCCAAGGTCTTGGCCAGCGCCACCACGGTGGCGGAGGCTGTATGGCTCGCTCAATACGGCGCCGATGCCATCATCGCTCAGGGATTGGAGGCGGGCGGTCATCGCGGTCATTTCCTCTCCGATGATCTCGCCTTGCAGCAGAGCACCTTGACCCTGCTGGCACAAATCCTCGCGGTGACCGATCTGCCGGTGATTGCCGCTGGCGGTATCGTCGATGGCAAGGGGATCGCCAACGCGTTGGCAATGGGGGCGAGCGCCGTGCAGATGGGGACCGCCTTTCTCTGTTGCCATGAAGCGACCACCTCGGCGTTGCATCGCGTCGCCATCCATTCACCAGAGGGCCAGCAGACGGCACTGACCAATCTGTTCAGTGGCCGTCCGGCGCGGGGGATCGTCAACCGTCTTATGAAAGAGCTGGGCCCGCTCTCGGATCTTGCCCCTCACTTCCCCTATGCCAGTGGCGCACTGGCACCGCTGCGCGTCGCCGCCGAGAAGGCGGGGGACAGTGGCTTCTCTCCGCTCTGGGCTGGCCAGAATGTATCGGGCTGCCGGGATCTTCCCGCTGGCGAGTTGATAGCGTGCTGGGTCAAAGAGGCTGGATTGGGATAAGCACTGCTATATACGCCTCTTTATATAGAAGCGGCCGTTGGTGCAGTGCGTCGGACGCGACGGTGCTGCGATGATGGATGAGTGCCTGTCCCCTTGTGAGGCGCTTATCCGGAGACAAAACCCCGCATTTCACCCACTCCTGTGGATAAGTCTGTATAAAGACTGTGTGTTGATATGAATAACTAATAAATTGCACTTTTTTGCAATTTTATTGCGGTAAAGCCTTGCCAATGTGAGCTGGATCTCTATAATGCGCCTCCATCGACAGGGCAAGCGGCAACGCAAACAACCTCGTCGATAACCTCGAAAACCCTTTGAAAATAAGGCTTGACTCGAGAAGGCGGTTGAGTAGAATTCCACTCCCGCAGCAACACACTGTTGCGTCGCTCTTTAACAATTTGAATCAAGCAATCTGTGTGGGCACTCACAGCATCGAACATCAAAAACAATTTTTGATTTTCAATGTCTG